>CAXNEN010000167.1:0-4309 GCA_964201505.1 Opitutales bacterium | reverse complement strand
GGGCGGATCTGGCGGGTGAGGGCGGAGAAGGCTCCCAATCAGCAGTCGCAGAAAGCTTTAACTAATCCCCGCGTTAGCTTCCTTAAGGTCATCGAACAAGGGGATGATACTTCGCCCGAGTCGACTAAAGCCCTCGTCACGGCGGCCCTGAGAGAGTCCGAAGACAAGTGGATGCGCGCTGCCGTGCTGAGCGGTATCGGCGGACGTGAGACTCCTTTCCTGCAGGCCTTGTTGGCTGAGCTGCCTCGCGATGCCAAGGTCGGCGCCGGTTTAGCGGAAGTCTTTGGTTACCTTGGAGGTTCTTTCGTGAAGTCCGCCGACCTTGAGGTCGCCAGTGGCGCGCCGGAAGCCGTCCGGCTCGCCTTGTTGACGGGTTATCTTTCCGGTGCTGGCCGTAAGGCCGCTGGTCTGCCGACCTCTTTCCAAGCGCTCCTCGAATCGTCGCCGGCCGTCGCGACAGATAAGTCCAAGAGTCTCGAGGAGAGGGCGGTCGCGGTGAAGATTATGGCGCGGCTGCCGTGGGAACGTTCCGGCGGGCCCTTGCTCAAACTCGCGCTGGACGAGTCCGTCCCCGATCTCGCTGCTACGGCGCTCAAGGCCGTGGTCGCCTATCCTAAGGACGAAGTCTCGACCTCTCTTCTCGCCGGCTGGTCGAGTTATACGCCGGCCCGTCGTGACGCCGTGCTTGGTTCGCTCCTCGGCGTGCCGTTCCATTTGAAGGGCGTCCTGGCGGCGGTGGAGGCCAAGCGCTTACCCGCCAGCGCCTTTACCGGCGTCCGCCGCCGTCAGGTGCTCGCCGCCAAGGATCCGGTCGTCAAAGCCATGGCAGAGCGTCTGCTGATCGTCTCCGCCCGTCCCGAGGCCTTAGCCGAAGCCACCAAGGCCTTGGCGCTTATACCCGTGCCCGCGAATGGACGCGTCGTCTTCAATGCCGTCTGCGCCACCTGCCACCGCTTGGACCGAGAAGGGTACGCCGTTGGGCCAGATCTCTTTGATATTCGACGCCAGACCAAGGAGAACGCCCTTTTCCATATCGTGAACCCTGATGCCGAGATTGCCCCAGCCTTCACCGCGTATCTCGCCGAGGCCAAGGACGGACGCATCCTCAGCGGTATCTTGGTCGGCGACACGCCCACCTCGATCACCTTGCGTGGCCCATTAGGCGTCGAAGCGACCCTCCTGCGGACCGACCTCGCCAAACTCGAATCTCTGCCCAGCTCGCTCATGCCCACTGGCCTCGAAGCTGGCCTCACTAAGCAGCAGCTGGCGGACTTGTTGGCCTATCTCAAGGGGGAGAAGTAATGCAGCCTAGGGCAGCACGCGGTGCTGCCCCTACCTTGCACTTGCGGGGCGGTGAGGGCGGGGTAGAAAAGGCATACACCCTATGAGCCCTACTCGTCGTTCCTTCCTCGGTACCCTTGGCGGCCTGGCCGCTGGTTATGCCCTCGCTCCGGCGCTGCGTGCGGCGGAAGCCAGTGGTAAACCCCTCGGCATCGCGCTCTGTGGTCTGGGTGGTTACTCGAACGGCGAACTCTCGCCGGCGCTGCTTGAGACGAAGAACGTGAAGCTCGTGGCGGTGATTACAGGCACCCGCGAGAAGGGCGTGAAGCTCGCGAAGCTTCACGGCTTCGACGAATCGAATATCTATTCCTACGAGGAGTGGGACAAGGTCGCCGCGAACAAGGCGATCGACATCGTCTACGTGGTCACGCCTCCCGGCATCCACGCCCAGAACGTCGTGGCGGCTTTCGGTGCCGGCAAGCATGTCATCTGTGAGAAGCCGATGGCTATTTCGGCCGCCGAGTGCGATACGATGATCGCGGCGGGCAAGAAGGCCGGTAAGCGCCTCGCGATCGGCTACCGCCTCCATTTCGATCCGTATCACCAGGAACTCGTCCGTCTGGCCAAGACCCAGGAGTTTGGTCCGTTTATGAAAATCACGACCGCCAACGGCTACACGCTCCGTCGCAAGTCTTGGCGCATCGAGAAGAAGCTCGCCGGTGGCGGGGCACTGACGGACATGGGCATCTATTCGATTCATGCCTGCTGCATGGCGACCGATGCCAATCCGATTTCCGTCACCGCCAAGGAACTACCGAAAACCCAGCCAGATTTATTTACCGAGGTCGAACAGGCCTTGGAGTTCCGCCTCGAGTTCGCCAACGGCGCCGTGGCTGACGTCTGGTCGGGCTACGATGCCAATCGAGGTGATTTCTACGCTGCGGGCGCTAAGGGCTGGTTCAAGGGTGAGAGGGCGGTCTTCAGCTATCGTAATCTTAACATTTCGACCTCGGCCAAGGGTAAGCTGGACTTCGGTGTCTTCCGTCAGCAGCAGCGTCACATGGATGGCGTTGCTGCAGCTTTCCGCGATAATCAGCCGCTCACCTGTGATGGCGAACTTGGCCGTCGCGACATGGTCATCATCGACGGTGTCTACGAATCGATCAAGACAGGGAAGACAGTTCAGTTGAAGTACGCCTGATGCGAGTTAGGGACAGCAACACGTGCTGTCCTAATCGCCCTATGTCGTGACGCGGTCCCGACCCTACCGCATTCGATCCACTTAATTCGTCCCCTTAGCCAAAGTCGCCTTTAACTCCGTCATGGTCTGGGCGTAAGCGGGGTCCTTGGCGACGTTGGTCATCTCCTTGGGGTCTTTCTCGTGGTCGTAGAGTTCGACGCCGATCTCGCCGCCGTTCCATTCCGTGTAGCGGAAGCGTTCGGTGCGCACGGAGCGACCGACCTTGCGGGCGCCGCCTTTCTTGCCGTTTATGGCGCCGAAGTCGACCTGCGTATAGGCCGCGTTGGCCCAGGGGCGATTCGGATCTTCGAGCAGGGCGCGGAGGCTCTTGCCTTGGGCGCGCCTGTCGGGTGTCAGGCTACAGAGGTCGGCGACAGTGGGGTAGAGGTCAATCAGTTCAGCGACGCGTTGGGTCGACTGGCCGTTGGCCTTGCTGTCCGGATCACGGATGATGAACGGCACGCGGGCGGAATCTTCGTAGAGGGAGCGTTTCTGCCAGAGGCCGTGTTCGCCGAGGTTGTAGCCGTGGTCGCTGATGAAGATCACGATGGTGTTCTTATCGAGGCCTTGCTTCTTCAATTCCGCGAGCACGAGCCCGAACTGGGCGTCCATGAAGGTCATCGAGGCTAGGTAGGCCTGCTTGGCCGTTCGCTGCGTATCCTCGGACATGCCGTAGTTAGCCACGGTCGTGTTGGAAAGGGCCACCTGGGGCTTGGAAGCGCGGTCGGCGGCGGGATCGGGGATGAGCTCGACCTTATCCTTAGGATAGGAGGTGAAATAAGGCTTTGGGGCCACGTAGGGCGTGTGCGGTCGGAAGAAGCCCACGGCTAGGAAGAACGGCTTGGTGCGCTTTTCCTGGAGGAAGGAGATGGCCTGCGCGGCGATTTTTCCGTCGGTCTGCTCCGCATCGGTGCCTTCGGCGGCGAGCCAGCTCAGCGTACCACCGTAGTTACCGGAACCCACGAGAATCTGACCCGTCTTACCCTTGGCCTTGTCGGCGGAAGTGCCAGCGCCTACGCCGATTGAGAAGATCTTGTCCTCGTCGTCGCAATCACGACCGCGAGGATTCCAGACCTGTTCCCACGACTGCGGATCGTCGAGGCCGTTGGTCCCGATCTCCTTCGGTACGCCGTAGTGGTAGAGTTTTCCGATACGACCGACGGAGTAGCCGTTATTCTTGAACATCTGCGGCATCGTCACCATGTCCGGGATCACCTTGCGAAATTCCTTCGCGTTGTCGTAGACGCCGGTGGTGTCGGGACGCAGGCCCGTGAGGAAGGACGTGCGACTCGGGTTGCAGAGCGCGTATTGGCAATAGGCGCGATCGAAGCGGACGCCGGAGCGGGCGAGGGCATCGATGTTCGGCGTGAGCGCCGGGCCGCCGTAGGTACCCATGCGAGTGCCGCAATCATCGGAGACGAGCAGGAGGACGTTCTTGCGTGGCTCGGCGGCAAAGCCGGATAGGCAGGCAACAAGGAGAAGGGCTGGGGTCAGGCGCATACGAACCTTATAGGGGGCACGTGGGCAAGGGGGCAAGGGGGCAAGAAGACAGATAGAGGCCCAGCGGCTTGGAATCTCAGGTTTACTGAGCCTCCGAGCCTCTGGGCCTCCGGGCCTCCGGGCCTCTAGTTCTGGTCGCTTACACTTCCCAATCGTCGCCCTTGCCCTGGAGGACCTTGTCAATGGCTCCGAGCACGAGTTCGACGGCTTCTTCCTGGGAGGTCTTGTCGGTCTTGATGTGGACCTCAGGAGATTCCGGGGCTTCGTAGGGCGAGGAGATGCCAGTGA
>CAXNEN010000166.1:0-4316 GCA_964201505.1 Opitutales bacterium | reverse complement strand
CTTGAGACGCATTTCCGCAAGGCCCTCCCCGACGCCGTCACGGTCGCGAACCATTTCAAGAATCACGGCTACCATAGCCAGGCCATGGGCAAGATCTTCCATGGCGGCTTCGACGACGCCCCGAGCTGGTCCGTGCCGTGGGAAACCCCGAAGGCCCCGGCCTACGCTTCCGAGGCCGCGCTCAAGATGGTTTCCGATCCGGCGAACATCGACAAGAAGGGTCGCGCACGCGGTCCGGCCGTCGAGTCGGCTGACGTCCCTGACGACACTTATACTGACGGGAAGACCGCACGCCTCGCCGCGAAGACGCTTGGTGAGCTCAAGCAGAAGGGACAGCCTTTCTTCCTCGCTGTCGGTATGGCCAAGCCGCACCTGCCATTCGTCGCGCCCAAGAAATACTGGGACCTTTATGATCCGGCCAAGATCTACGTGCCCGCCTTCCAGAAGTTGCCCGCCGGCACCCCAGAGTTCGTCGGCCACAACAACAGCGAGCTCAAGAGCTACGCCGATATCGCGAACGATGGGGCGATCGATGACGCCACGGCTCGTCGCCTACGCCACGGCTACTACGCCGCCATCAGCTACATGGACGCCCAGGTCGGACTCATTCTCGACGCGCTCGAGAAGGAAGGCCTCGCCGATAGCACCGTCATCGTCCTTTGGGGCGACCATGGCTGGCAGCTCGGCGAACACGGCCTCTGGCATAAGCATACCAATTTCGAATTGTCCGCCCGCGCGCCGCTCCTGATCAGCATGCCCGGACAGAAGGCCGCTGGCCGTAAGAGCGCTTCGCTCGCAGAGTTCATCGACATCTACCCTACCCTCACGGAACTCTGCGGCCTGCCCAAGCAGAAGGACGTCGAAGGCGTCAGCCTCCGTCCGATCCTCGACGACGCCGAGGCCAAGGTCCGTCCGGTCGCGATCAGCCAGTACCCGCGCAGCGACGCTGGCAAGAGCCTCATGGGCTACAGCATCCGCGACGATCGCTGGCGCCTGACCCTCTGGCGCGACCGTTCTGCCAACACCATCCATGCCACCGAGCTCTACGACGAAGTCAACGACCCGCATGAGACCGTCAATGTGGCAACCAAGGCGGAGCATGCCGAAGTCATCGCCCGCCTGAGCAAGTACCTACCTCCGCCCATCGCCCCCGCGACCGCCGAGAACACCGAAGCCAAGACCAAGTCGAAGAAGGAAAAGGCCAAGGAAGGTAAAGCGAAGGCCAAGGTCCCCGAGGCCTCTGCGCCGAAGGACGGCACCAAGGACCGTGGCGCCATGTTCGACGGACGCGATATGAACAAGGACGGTAAGCTGAACAAAGAAGAGTTCATGATCCGCCAGAGCGACCCCGAGCAGGCCGCCAAGAACTTCGTCAAATTCGACAAGGACAAGAGCGGCGACGTGAACCGCGAGGAATACGTTAACTCCGGCAAGTAAGCCGGCGAAGCGGCAGGGATACAAGCTAGAGGCCCGGAGGCTCAGAGGCTCGGTTGATCAGAAGAACATCTTCGGGTCTCTGGTCTCAGGTGATCGGGTATCGGGTACGGGTTATCAGGTTCGGGTACGGGTACGGGTCCTGAACCTGACCCTGCACCAGAACACCTGAACCCGGGACCTGAGGGCCGAGACCTGGGACCTGAGAATGAATCATGGCCGCAGGTAACATCCCGGTCTCCGGTTTCCCTTTGAGTTGATGCGTCGTTTCAGGTGGCGGGCATGGTCGATTAGGCATCATCTATCCTTTATCCCTGCCAGTTATCATCCATCTTGAGTGCACCCCCATGCGCCTCGCCCTCGCCCTGCTCTCCCTGTTCGTCGCGCTGACCGCGAGCGCCCAGGAAAAAGTCGCCAAGAAGAAAGCTGGCGGCCACCCGCCCGTCATCGACGGCACGAAGTCCGAGACCTATCGCAAGGTCGGCGAGACCGAACTCAAGGTCTGGATCTTCGAACCCGCGCAGAAGTCTGCCAAACCCCTGCCGGCGATTGTGTTCTTCTTCGGCGGCGGCTGGATCAGCGGATCGCCCACCCATTTCGAACCGCAGAGCCGACACCTCGCCTCGCGCGGCATGATCGCCATCGTCGCCGACTATCGCGTGAAGAGCCGCCAGGATGCCAAGCCGGCGGATTGCGTGTCTGACGCCAAGGCCTGCGTGCGCTGGGTCCGCGCCAACGCCGCTCGTCTCGGCATCGACCCGAATCGTATCGCTGTCGGCGGCGGTTCGGCTGGCGGTCACCTCGCGGCCTCCGTGGGCACCTTGCCCGGGCTCGACACCGCGAAGGACGACAAGTCCGTCTCTTGTCTGCCCAACGCGCTTGTGCTCTTCAATCCCGGCACCGTGATGGCCCCCTTCCCCGGCCTCGACTTCAAAGGCTTCGGCGCTGACCTGGATAAGGAGAAATTCGGCTGCGAACCCACCGAGATATCGCCGATCCATCACGTCAAGAAAGGCACCCCGCCCACGATTATCTTCCACGGTAAGGCCGATACGACGGTGCCGTATTCAACCGTGGAGAAATTCACCGAGGTCATGAAGGCCGCCGGTAATCGCTGCGACCTCATCGGCTACGAAGGGGAGAAACACAGCTTCTTCAACAAGTCGAAGTACTCCGAGACCCTCGCGGCCGCCGACGACTTCCTCGTCTCGCTCGGCTACCTGCCCGCCAAGAAATAAACCCATGCGCCTCTTCCTCGCTTGCCTACTCCTCATCGTTTATCGGCTCACCGCCGCGACGCAGCCGAACGTGATCGTGATGCTCGCCGATGATGCCGGCTGGGGTGATTATTCCTTCAACGGTAACCACCAGCTCGCGACGCCAAATATCGATGCGCTCGCCAAGGGCGGTGCGCACTTCGATCGCTTCTTTGTGCAGCCGGTCTGCTCCCCTACCCGTTCCGAGTTCCTGACCGGACGCTACCACCGTCGCCTCGGCGTCACCGGCGTCTCCACTGGACATGAGCGTATGAACCTCGACGAGAAAACCTTCGCCGATTCCTTCAAGGCCGCGGGCTACGTCACGGGGATTTTTGGCAAGTGGCATAACGGTAGCCAGTGGCCCTATCACCCGCTCGCCCGCGGCTTCGATACCTTTTGGGGCTATACCTCCGGACATTGGGGTGAATACTTCAATGCCCCGCTCGAGCATAATGGCGTCATGAAGACCTCCAAAGGCTACATCGTCGACGTCCTGACCGAGAAGGCCCTGCAATTCATTGATCGCAACAAGGCCAAACCCTTCCTGTGCTATGTGCCGTTCACCACGCCGCATTCGCCATGGTCTGTGCCGCCGGAGGACTGGAACCGCTTCAAGGACAAGCCCATCACCCAGACCGCGACGAATGCCCAAGCTGAGAAGTTAGACGAAACGCGCTGCGCCCTCGCCATGCTCGAGAACCAGGACCGCAACGTCGGCCGCATCCTCGCCAAACTCAAGGAACTGAACCTCGAGAACGATACCATCGTCGTCTACTTCTCGGACAACGGTCCGAACGGACATCGCTGGACCGGCGGCATGAAAGGCACCAAAGCGAGCACTGATGAAGGCGGCGTCCGCTCTCCGCTCTTTATCCGCTGGCCCGGCAAGATTGCCGCCGGTATGCAGGTGCGGTATATCGCCGGTGCCATCGATCTCAGCCCGACGCTCCACGGCCTCGCCGGAGTCGCGAACGACAAAAAGTGGCCCGAGGCGGACGACCTCTTTGATGGTCGCAGCTTTGCGTCGCTCCTCAAGGGCAAAAGGTACTGCGTTTCCGATTTTATCCCGCGTTATATTTTCAACTCTTGGGCCAACAATGTCAGCGTCCGCACGCAGACGCACCGCCTCGACAACGCCGGCAACCTCTTCGACATGATCGCCGACCCCGGCCAGACCACCCCGATTCAAGCGAAGCAGCCCGAGCTCGCCAAGGAACTGACCGCCGCGGTCGCCGCGTGGCGCAAGCAACTCGGCATAGCGACCCCCGTCGGCGGCAAAGGCAAGGGCGGCCCCGGTAACGGCGTCGACCCACGCCCCCTGGCGATCGGCTATCGTGAATTCCCGATCACCATGCTCCCTGCCCGCGACGGAGAACCGCGCGGCGAGATGCGTCGCAGCGGCAAGGCGCCGAACTCTTCCTACTTCGTCAACTGGACCAAGGCCGAGGACTCCGCCGTCTGGAATATCGAAGTGGTCACCGCCGGGACCTATATCGTGACGGTCGACTACACCTGTCCGGCTGCCGATATCGGATCGAAACTCGAACTTTCCTTCGAAGGCACGCTCCTCAAGGGCAAGGTCAGCGAAGCTTGGGATCCACCGCTCCTTGCCGACCAAGACGT
>CAXNEN010000165.1:0-4333 GCA_964201505.1 Opitutales bacterium | reverse complement strand
GTGGCGATTAAAACAGCAAAGTGAAACCGGAGACCGGATGATTAGCTGGGGTATGCTGTCTCGGGTAGGGCGGGCTCTGCGTGCCCGCCGTTGAGCGGAACGACATCCGCATCTCGTAAGACGAACGGACGGCTCGGAGAGCCGTCCCTACCCAAGGCAAAGAACTCAAAGGGAGACCGGAGACCGGATGATTAGCTGGGGTATGCTGTCTCGGGTAGGGCGGGCTCTGCGTGCCCGCCGTTGAGCGGATCTGCGTACGGATCTCACTCCGCGAACGGCGGCCATGGCAATGGCCGCCCTACCTAGCCCGCCGTTGAGCCGATCGAGATACGAATCTCATTCGACGAACGGCGGCCATGGCAATGGCCGCCCTACCTGGGGCGTTAAGCCGATCTACATCCCTACCCAAGAACCAAGAACAAAGAACCTACCCCTACTTCGCCTCACTTCCCACTCCGCCACACCTTCTTGTCCGGGGTGACGAGGAGGACGTCCAAATTCTCGCGCTGCGCGATGCGCTTGGCTTCCTCGAACCCAGCGGCCATCAACGCGGTCGACCAACCGTCGGCTCGGAAGCAGCTGGGATGGAAGACCGCCACCATCTCGAGTGTCGGTTCGACGGGGCGTCCGGTCTTGGGGGAGAGGATGTGCGAGACCGGCTTGCCGGCGGCGAGTCGCTTGGCCCGATAAAGCCCGGAGGTACTCAGCGCGCGATCGGTGAGCAGCACGGTCTCCAGCATCAGGCGCGGGTTAAAGGGGTCTTCGATGCCCACGCTCCAGGAGCCGGCGGCGAGGATCTCGCCACCGACCTCGATGAGGTATTCATTTTGCCCTTGGGCGCGGAGAATCGTCGCGGCGCGGTCGGCGGCGTAGCCCTGCAACACGGAACCAAGATCGAGGTTCAGGCCTTCATGGCTCTTGGCCAGCGTGAGGTTCTCCTTGTCGAGCTTCAGCTTTGACCAGCCCACCTTCGCGAGCGCGGACTTGAGTTGCTCCAGTGTGGGGTCGGGCAGTTTGCCCGCCGGGCCGTAGCCCCAGAGGTTTGTCAACGGCGCGACAGTGATATCGTACATCCCGCCGGAAGCGGCGCTGAGCTTTAGCCCGAATTCAACTAGTTCGGCCAGCTCTGGCGTGATACCAAAGGCTTGGGTGGACTCGAGGTGATTGAAGTCGGCGGTCGCGGAAGACTCACGCCAATGCGAGAGCGAGAACTCGACGCGGTTCATCTCGGCTTCGAGTTCGCGCTTGAGGATCTCGGCGTCGACGTCGCTCCCGCGCACCTTGACCGTCCAGGTCGTGCCAAAGGCGGCGCCGTGGAGTTCGGTGACTTTGCGGCGAGCGGTGGTCTCGGGGGTTTCTTCCGCGGTGAACTCCGCACGGGGGAGGAAGGCCACCACCGCGCCAAGCGCTAAGACGACGGCCGCCCACGTGTCGCGACGTCCCCAGGTCTCATTCTGGTTCGCGGAGCGCACGAACTTGAAGAGGGCGCCGGTCGGGCAGCCATATTTGCAATATGCCTGCGGGACGACGACCGAGGCGAGCAGGCCGACCACGGCCAAGGTCAGGGGAATCGCGACCCCGATTCCAAGAATCCAGGCGTCGAAAGGCTCGACTTGCCCGATGTTCCAGCGGGGCCAAACCAGGGCAGCTAAAAAGGCCCCAGCCAGGGCGACAGCAGGCAGTTTGCTCAGCCAGGCATGCCAACGGGCGGGGACAGTCACATGAAGGCGCTTAAAGCCCCCCAGGAGCTCTTGGGCGGCCCCGTGAGGGCAGATCTGATGGCAATACGCTTGGCGGCGGGAGCCCCAAGGGACGAGCAGGGCAATACCCCCTAGGACCAGTAGGGCGGGGGCCTGGGACCACGGGATACCATGGCGGGCCCAACCGGCGAAGAGGGAGAGCGAAAGCAGTTGGCCGAGCCAGAGGCCGAGGCCACCCACGAGGAGCACTTGCCAAATCGTCCGCACCACCGGTCGGCCGTGCAGGGGCGTGAAGGTCATCAGGAGCGCGCCGACAAGGAAGCACCACAGTGCCCCCGTGCGAAGGCGTTGCTGGGCGTCCTGTTTGGCGCGCTGGCCGCCGTGTGCGTCGTCGGCGAAACGTGTCTGCAATCCCTTGGCGATGGCGTAGCTCGTGAGCGTCGCACCGGAGACCGTATCGAGCTCGCCTTTCCGGAAGTCGAACGCAGCCCACTCGCGCGTATTCCATTTCGTCAGGTCCTTGAAGAAGGTGCGCCCCTGCGGGTCGGGTTCCTGCTCTTGGATGCGGCTGACGTAGTCGGCGGTATCGTAGGTCGTCCGTAGCTTGACTTGGCGTAGGCGGAGGCCGTCCGCCTCGATGGCGATGAGTGTCTCGCTGGGGCCAGCGTAGCCGATGACCTCGTCGGTGGAAGGGGAGGAGCGCACGACGTAGCCGAGGTGGGCACGGTTAGGCCCGCGCACGAGATTCCAACCCAGGCGCGGGGTGTTGGGCTCGAAGCTGGTCGCATCGGGGAAGCCGGAGCCTTGGATTTCCTTGAGCGAGAGCGCAGTGGGGAAACGCAGGGAGACGTAGTTGCCGGAAAGGCGTTTCTGGATGGATTCGGTGATCGCGTAGGCGGTGAGCGTCGAACCTGCGTAGGCCTCGAGTTTCGGTGAGGGCTGCGTCGTCGGCCGCCAATCCTTGAAGGATTTTTCGAAGGCGGAGTCCTTGCGGAGGGCATCGACATGCTCCGGGGTGTCCTCGCTCGAGAGGATCCGGGTACCGACGATCTTCTCCTGGTTGTCGAGCGCCACGAGTACGTTGCTCGGGCCGGCGTAGCCGAGGATGCTGTCGGCATCGGGCGACGTCGTGACCAGTCGGCCGAGGCGATTGCCGGACTCATCCTGAACGAGGAGACTCTGGTTGGGGCCAGACTTAAGCCGCTTCGCGCCGGGGAAGAAAGCCTTGGCGTCGTCGAGACCGAGTCGCGTGAGCGCCGACTCCGTGAGGGGAGTCGTGCGCTGTAAGAGCAGGGCGGCGAGCATCAGCGCCGCGAGACGCCAGCCTTTGACCAGCCAGGCGCTGACGCGGGGCGACGGCATCCGCTTAGTCGGCGAGGATCAGCTGGAAGGCGTCGGCGTGCACGTTGCCCTTGGCCCCTTCGGATGTGAGCACGAGGGTGTGGGTGCCAGCCGCGAAGGTGAACTTACCCAGTTTGTTAGCCTGCTCGATCTCACCGATCTTCTGATTAAGGCGGAGGGTCAGGGGCTTCTCGCCGGTGCGGTTGATCGTGATTGCGGCGTTAGGGGAGCGGTTCTCGTGGCCCTGCCAATAGCCGCGAAGCTCGTACTTGCCCGCGTCCTTGACCTCGAAGGTGTAGGTGGCGCGGTTGCCGGCGCCGGAGGCGTAGTGATAGCCGCCGCCCAGGTGCGCGAGGCCCTGGCCTTCGGTCCACTTACCCTCGTACTTCGCTTGGGCGTCGTCGACGACGATGCCACCGAGCTTGGCGAGTTCCTTGAGCTCGTCGGCCGAGAGCTTGCTGGGCGTGCCTTTCTGTAGGTCGGCGTTCATCCGGCCGACGGGCAGTTCCTTGAAGTCGGCAATCGAGGTATCGAGGAAGAGGTCCGAGCGGAGGTCGCTGCGGCGCATGCGGCCGGGCTGTTCCATGAGCTTGATAAGGTCGGGCAGGTGCTTCTGGTAGACGCCGCGCGGATCGGTGTTTTCACGGACAGCGAGGTAGGCGGCTTTACCAACGACTTCGCCCATCATGCCGATGGTGCGCATGACGCGGACGGTGCCGAGGGCTTCGTGCGTGACCGAGATGTGGCGGCCAGCGAAGAACAGGTTGTTGATGTTCTTGGAGTAGAACAGGCGGTAGGGCAGTGGGTAGCCGTTGCGACGATCGACGGCGTGGACCTGCTTGCCGCTGGCGTCGGTGTAGCCGAACGCGGCGCGAGAGATGAATGCATTGTCTGGGAACTTCTTGGCGTATTGCTCCTTGGCGTAGTGGAGGTCGATATCCCAGGTGGTGGGCACGCAGCCGTCATCGAAGTCGCGGCGGGTGATGATGTCTTCCTTGTTCAGGATGATGTCGCCGTCGAAGAGGCGGGATTCGCGGGGGCCGCCGACGTGCGAGGCCCACTTGAGGTCGGAGAGGGCATACTTAGCCTTGTCCGGGCCGTTCTTCAGGGCGGAGAAGGCGCCATACATCGCGCGGAAGTTCCAGTCGCGGATGTACTCGAGGTCCTTGATCGGGTCCTTGTCGAAGCCGGATTCCCAGAACCACTCGGCCTTCATGAAGGGCTTGTCGTCGATCTTGGCCTTGGATTTCTGGAGCAGAGGGAAGTCGCCCATTTCGAGCGGCAGCGCCCAT
>CAXNEN010000164.1:0-4343 GCA_964201505.1 Opitutales bacterium | reverse complement strand
ACGGGCAGCACGATCGTCACCACGGTCGGCCGCATCATCTTCAACACCATCTGGCCTGCCGAACTCGGTTTCTTCAACGAGACCGTGAAGAAGGGCCAGCTCGGCGACCTGATCCTGAAGACCTATAAGCATTGCGGCCGCGAGGCTTCAATCCCGGTCCTCGACGCGCTCAAGGAAACCGGCTTCCGCATCGCGACCAAGGCTGGCATCTCCATCGGCGTGAACGACATGATCTACCCGAAGGAGAAGGAAGGCCTCGTCCGCGAAGCTACCGCCAAGGTCCGCGAATTCCAGCGCCAGAACGAATCCGGTACGATCACCAACGACGAACGTCGTAATAAGGTCGTTGATACCTGGTCTGGCGCTACCGACGCCATCGCGCAGTCGGTGTACACGACGCTCTCGCAGGCCGCGAAGGTAGCCGGCTTGAAGAAGGGCGACCCTCGCCATGCCCACCGCATGCTTATCAACCCGGTCTACGTCCTCATGGATTCCGGCGCCCGTGGTAACAAGGCCCAGGTGAAGCAGCTTTGCGGCGCCCGTGGCCTGATGGCCAAGCCGTCCGGCGAAATTATCGAACGCCCGATTCTCTCGTCCTTCCGCGAAGGCCTCTCGGTCCTCGAGTACTTCATCTCGACGCACGGCGCCCGTAAGGGACTGTCCGACACCGCCCTGAAGACTGCTGATGCCGGTTACATGACCCGTAAGCTTTGCGACGTGGCCATGGATGTGATCGTTACCGACTCCCGCGACGTCGCCCCCGGCTCCGAAGTCATCACGCTCGGCGACGCCGCCCTCGGCCGTCACCTGGCCGCCGATGTCCCGAATCCGTCCGGAGCCGTCAAGGCCCTAGCCAAGTCCGAAGCCCCGCTGACCGAAGAGCTCATCGCCAAGCTGCGCGATGCCGGCGTCGATCGCGTCCACGTTCACATTCCTAACGGGGTGTGGAAGACCCCGATCTACGATGGCGACGAACTGCTCGTGTCGCTCTCCGAACGTATCGTCGGCCGTTGCCCGTCCGAACCCGTCGCGAACCCGCTCAACCCTTCCGAAATCATCGTGAAGGCCGGCGAGCTCATCGATGAAGTCGCCGCCAAGCGCATCGAGACCGTCGGTCTCGACCGCGTCAAGGTTCTCTCTCCGCTCACGCACATGAACGTGAATGCGATTCCGCCTACCTCCTACGGCCTCGATCCTTCGACCGGCCGCATGGTCGAGCGCGGCACCGCAGTCGGCATCATCGCCGCCCAGTCCATCGGCGAGCCGGGCACCCAGCTGACTATGCGTACGTTCCACATCGGCGGCGTCGCTCAGTTGAAGACCCCGGAAATCAAGTCCAAGGGCAAGGGTCTCGTCCAGTACGTCGACCTTACCACGGTTTCCGTCGGCGACAAGGTCGTCGCCGTCAACGGCAACGGCTCTATCCGCATCCTCAACGAAGCGGGTTCGCCGATTGAGGAATACCGCATCGTCGCCGGCTCTGTTGTCGGTGTCGAAGATGCTAAGACCATCGACAAGGGCGTACTCATCGCTGCCTGGGATCCTAACTCCACCCCGATTATCGCCAACGGCGACGGCAAGATCCGTCTCGTCGACATGATCTCCGGCGTGACGTTCACCGAAGAGCGCGACCCGTCGAACAACACGTTCTACAAGTCCGTCATCGAACACTCTGACGAACAGAATCCCCAGATTCAGATCATCGGAGCCAACGGCAAGGAAGTCGGCTCCTTCTCGATCCCCGCCGGCGCTCGCGTCGAAGTGGATGAAGGTGATAAGGTCAGCCGCGGCTCCATCGTCGCCAAGATCCCCCGCCAGGCTGCCAAGACGCAGGACATCACCGCCGGTCTGCCGCGTATCTCTGAGCTCTTCGAGGCCCGCCCTCCGAAGGATGCCGCCGAGATCGCCAAAATCGACGGAACGGTCCGCTTTGAGCCTTCCATCCGCGGCAAGAAGCGCCTCGTCATCGCCGACTCTATCGGTCGCGAAGAGGAGCACCTCATCCCGCACGGCAAGCACATCATCGTCGCCGCCGGCGACAAGGTGAAGCAGGGCCAGGTCCTCACGGACGGCGCTGTCGATCCGCACGACATCCTCGACATCCTGGGCCAATCCAAGGTGCAGGATTACCTCATCACTGAGATTCAGAAGGTGTACCGCACTCAGGGCGTTGTCATTAACGACAAGCACATCGAAATCATCGTCTCGCGTATGCTCCGCAAGGTCCGCATCACCGAGCCGGGCGACTCCGATTACCTCTGGGGCGAACAGGTCGACCGCACGCTCCTTGCGGAAAACAACCGCTCGATTAACGAGCGCGGTGGTCAGATCGCCGAGTCCGAGCCGATCCTCCTGGGCATCACCAAGGCCTCCCTCGAGACCGAGTCCTTCATCTCGGCCGCCTCCTTCCAAGAGACGACCCGAGTCCTGACTGACGCCGCCACGATGGCCAAGCGCGACAACCTGACCGGCTTTAAGGAGAACGTGATCATGGGTCACCTCGTCCCCGCCGGCACAGGTCTGCCTGCTTACCGTCGCATCCGCGTCTTCCAGACCCCGACCCCGGCCTAGTCTAGGCCGCCTTGGTCTTCCCACAGACCCCGCCCAGAAGGGCGGGGTCTGTGTTTTTTTTGGGGGGGTTTCCCGCTGTTTGGGGGTTGATGCCTCCCCTCGATTTGCCTATCAATACCTCAACTCCCAACCGACCATGTCCCGCTTCCTTATCGCAGCCTCCGCCCTCGCCGTCACCACGCTGGTTCAGGGCGCTAATTGGATTCCCACCTCGCCGCTCGTGCAGATCGGTAACGACTGCGACATCTACTTCGATAGCGCCGCCGGCGTGGAGGTCACCGATAACCTTTTTTCCGGCGCGATCAAGAAGTCGGCGACCAACTGGACCCTCACTCCGGGCTTCCTTCTCGAGTACGGCAAGGATTCCGCCCTATCGGTCAATCTCTCCGCCAAGCGTACCTTCGTCAACTTTACCGATGCCGCGCTCGCCGACCTTGAAGACTCCCGCGACTCGCTAAGCGCTTCCATTCGCTTCGCCGACGGCGGCCCGCTTTCTCTTTCCGTCGACTCTTCCTATCGCGTGACCGCACGTAATGACGACCTAATCCAGAACGGCGTTAATGGAGCCCTCCTGGGCGCCACGCTCGTCCGCCAGGCCAATTACGCCCATGCCATTCGCGCTGATTACAAGGTTACCGAGAAGCTTAGCGTCGGCCTTGGCTTCACCAACACCTTTAACCACTACCTCAACCCGACCATCGTCGTGTCGGGCGTCAATTCCAACTATAACACCAATTCTCTGACGGAGCTGAATACCAATTCCATTCCGCTTTCCTTCGATTACCAGGCCTTCGAGAAGCTTAGCTTCGGTCTCGTCCTGCAGCATGACGTCTCGGATTACTCGGCAGCTCCTTACTTTAGTTCCAATGTCGCCCAGCAGGCCTTGGCTCACAAGCAGCTCGTCAAGGACTTCGCTGGCCTGACGCTCAAAGGGCAGCTCACGGAGTCGGGCAAGCTTAACGCCAATATCCGCCTCGGATACTCGCAGTTCCACTTCGATAATCTGGCCAATGATACGGACTTCTCCTACTCGGTTAGCCTCAGCCACTCATTAACCGAGCGGATCAGTCAATCCCTGACGCTCTCCCGCGATGTTACCGCATCGTCTACTGGCACCCAGATGGCCACGAAGAATTACTCTTACGGCCTGTCTTACACCGCCGCCGAAGATCTCAGCTTCAGTCTCGCCGCTACCAAGAGTGATGTCATGACTGGTACGACTCCGGTCAACACGTACGTGTATACCCTTGGCGCTGACTACAAGTATTCGAACCATCTCAGCTTCCAAGCCGGCTACAATCTGACCGACTCCTCGTCCTCTGCCGCCACGTCGACCTTCACCTCGAACACGTTCACGCTGTCGGCCGCGTTCCGCTACTGAGACTGGCTCTAGCGGCTTTCCGGGCGGTCAGGACCGGTCGGCCTCAATTTCTCCCATGGCTTCCGTCTTGAAAAGACTCTGCGGCGTATTCGGTGCCGCCATCCTTCTCGCGGCTTGCGCCCCTACCCGGACCGCGCCCGTCTCGGCCGCCGCCTTTGAGCCAGAAAATGTCCTCACCATTGGCCGAGGTACTTCTTTCGATTCCGCCGCGGCTCCCGTTGTGCCGGCGCCGGTTGCCTTGCTCGGCGAAACCAAGGTATCGCCCGCCAGCCTTCCCACTGGGTATGTCGTCGCGACCCCGACGCAGCAGGCCGAACCCGCCGAGCGCCAAAATAGCTACCGTCTTCGTCCGCGGGACTTCATTCGCGTTCTGGTCATCAACGAGCCTGAC
>CAXNEN010000163.1:0-4368 GCA_964201505.1 Opitutales bacterium | reverse complement strand
AGGTAGCGGCGTACGGCGACTCGGGGGCGCAACCGACGAGACAGGTGGCGCAGGCGAGGAAGAGCGAAAAAGACTTCATGGTCGGGTCAGATATGGGTTGGCTCAGAGGGCCCAGTTACCGCGCATCGCGGGGGAGTGGAGATGGTTGGCTTGGTCATCGCCGATGAAGCCACTCGCATCCGACTTGAAGTTCAGCTTGCGGCCGAGGCGGACGCACAGGGCGGCGAGGTTCACGAGCGTCGAGCTGCGGAAGGCCTCGGTGACGCCGTAGCCGAACGGACGCTTCTCGCGGGCACACACGTCGAAATCATCCTCTTGGTATTCGGGCAGCGGGAACTCGGCGGCCTTGACGAGCAGCTCCGGACGGCTGCAACGCATGCCGGCGAACAGCTTGCCGTTGGGCCCCTCGAGGAACGGGTTCTCGGGATTACGCTCAGCGAGCTCTGATTCAAGGATGATACGTGTGCCGTCCTTGTAGGTGAGCGTGACGGTCTTCCAAACACCGCAGGCCATCGCATCCTGCGGCGGCGCATCGCACTCAGCGGTGATGGGGGATTCATTATCCTTACCAAGGAAATACTGGACCGGATCGAGGAAGTGTTGGCCCATGTCACCGAGGCCGCCTTGGTCGAAATTCCAATAGCCGCGGAACGAGCCGTGGGCCCGGTGCGGATGGTAAGGAATCAGCGGCGAAGGGCCGCAGTACATATCCCAGTTGAGATGCGCGGGCACCGGCTGAGGGGCGAGCTCGGGCTTGCCGGTCCACATGTTCACCTTCCAAGCGATACCGCCAACGGGCGCGAGGCGGATGGTCAGGGGCCCACCGAGGACGCCACTGGCGATGACACGCTTGATTTCGCGGGCTGGGCCGACGCCGTAATAGTTGGTGCGGTTGAGCCGAAACCAGGTGTTCACGCGGAAAGGCACACCAGTCTGCTGCACCACCCGACTCAGGGCGATACCTTCCCCAATCGTGCGCGTCAGGGGCTTCTCACACCAGACAGCCTTACCGCGACGCGCAGCCATAGCCGCGATGACGCCATGCCAGTGCGGCGGGGTGCAGACGTGGACGACGTCGGCATCGGGCATCGCGATGACCTCGCGGAAATCTTCGGCCGTCATCGGCGTCCCGCCGCCGGCCTGCTTGATGCGGTCGAGCTTCGTTTGCATGCGCTGGGCGTCGACGTCGCAGATACCGACGATCCGGTTCTTGCCGGTCATGCGCGGCTCGGAATGCATCGCGGAGATACCACCGCAACCGACGATGACGTGATTCAGCGTCTCGCTCGGCGGAACGAAGCCGCGGCCAAGCACGTGACGCGGGATGATCGTGAAGCCAAGGGCGGCGACAGCAGCTTTACGCAGGAAAGAACGACGGGGTAATCGCATAGGGGTGTGTTATGAGTAGGAAAGACCTCGTTCAATCATGATAGTTCCCCCGCGAGGAAGAATGCCGTTATATGGCACTAATCCGCCGTTTAAAGACGCCTCCGCTTTGCATTCGATGGATAACCCGTCTCCGTGCACTCATGTCGAACCAATCCACGCCCGCCGTCCGTTCTTCGGAGAGTACGGCCTGCCTGCAGTCGGCCATCCGGCAGACGGAGAACGTTCCTTTCTACGCCACGACGGCATGGCAAGCCGCGTTCGACCTCCCCTCGCCGCGCCTCACCGATCTGCCTCGCCTCACCAAGAGTCAGCTCCGCGAACATTCACCCGAAGGCTTCCTGCCTGACGGTATAGACCTCAAGACTCTCCGCGCCCGCGGCCTAATCGAAGAGGAAAACACCTCGGGGACTTCCGGCGCCAGCGTCCGCGTGGTCTTCGGCAAGACGTGGTGGGCCGAACAAGAACGCCGCGCCTTGGTGCGCAACCCTTTCCTCGCCGCACTCTTCCGAGCCAACCCCACGCTGCGCCGCGCCGTGCTCACGACACCGGGCTGCAGCGGCGTGAGTTGCTACAACCGCTGGCTCAGCCTCGAACAACGTACCCTCGGCGAGAGCCTCTTCGTCAATCAGTCCCGTATTCCGTTCACGCTCGGTGAAGAGAAACTGTCCGGCATGGCCAAGGAAGTCGCCGACTGGGCGCCGGCCTTCCTCGATGTCGATCCGGTGCACGGAGCCTGGTTCGCGCTTCACTGCGAACGACACGGCCTGCGGTTCCCTTCCCTGCGTTTCATCCTGACGAGTTACGAATACACCAGTGTCGTCCATCGCGCGATCATGGAGCGCGTCTTCGGCGTGCCGGTCATCAATCTCTACGGATCCAGCGAAACTGGCCACCTGCTTGTCGAGCATGACGACGTGATGCTCCCGAGCCCAGACACCGCGCACCTCGAAAGCACCGCAGTCGAAGGACTCGGCGAACTCCTCGTGACCACCCTCACGAATCCCTACCTCCCCCTTCTGCGTTACGAGATCGGCGACTTCATCGAAGTTACCCCAGATGGTTATCGCGTTCACGGACGCAAGCGCGACGCCCTGCGCGACGCCGACGGCGGCGTGCTCACCACGCGCATGATTGACCAAGCCTTCGCCGGAGTCGGCGGCATCGCCCATTATCAGCTCCGCCAGAAGCCCGACGGCTCGGCCCACCTCTTCCTGCTACCCGAAGCCGAAGGCGACAGCCTGACCTTGGCCCAGGCCAAGCTAACGGACGAACTCGGTAGACTCCTCGGTGCCCCCATCACCGCGGAGTCCGTCAGCCTGATCGCGCCAGAGGATTCGGGGAAATTCCGCCTCACTGTCCGCGAAGCGGGCTGAACAAGGAGATTACCGCCCTAAAAGGGGCTTTCGGGCTGGAAAAATCCTCCCCACCCACCAACGTGGCCTTTTCACCACCATGGAAGTCTACATCGACGGCAAGTTCTACCCCAAGGCCGAGGCCAAGATCTCGGTCTTCGACCATGGCTTCCTCTATGGCGACGGCATCTTCGAAGGCATCCGCCTCTACCAAGGCTGCGTCTTCCGCCTGGACGAACACCTCGAGCGCCTCGAGATGTCCGCCAAGGCCCTCTGCCTCGAGATGCCCTGGTCCCGCAAGGAGATCGCGGAAATCATCTGCGAATCCTGCCGCCGTAATAACCTGAACGACGGCTACATCCGCCTCGTGGTTTCCCGCGGCTTCGGCGACCTCGGCCTCTCGCCGAAGAACTGCCCCACCCCGTCGATCGTCTGTATCGCCGACACGATCAAGCTCTACCCTGAGGAACTCTACACCACGGGTATGCGCATCATCACCGCGCCGACGCGCCGCATCAGCCCGGCCGCCCTGCCGCCGATGATCAAGTCCCTCAACTACCTGAACAACATCATGGCCAAGATGGAAGCCCAGCAGCATGGCTTCCACGAGTGCCTCATGCTCAATGAACAGGGCTACGTCTCCGAGTGCACCGGCGACAACGTTTTCCTGATCCATAAGGGTCGCCTCATCACCCCAGCCTCCCATGCTGGCGCCCTCGTGGGCATCACCCGCCAGGTCGCCCTCGAGATCGCCGCCGCCCTCAAAATCCCGACCGTCGAGACGAACATCACGCGCTACGACGTCTGGAACGCCGACGAATGCTTCCTCACCGGCACCGCTGCCGAGGTCATCCCTGTCATCGAAGTCGACGCCCGTAAGATCGGCACCGGCAAGCCCGGCCCCCTCACCGCCAGCATCCTCGCGGAATTCCGCAAGAAGGCTTCGCGGGAAGGCCAGATGATCCGCTAAGCCGGCCTGCGCCCTGACGCGCATGCCCGCCGCCTCCGTCCCTCCGATCGCCGACAGCCGTGAAGCCACGCTGTGGCGGTTACTGCGCATCGCCTGGTCGTATCGCTCGGACTGCCTGCAGCTCCTCGGCCTGCAGCTGGCCGTGGTCTTCCTGACCGTCGCGGTCATCGTTCTCGCCGGCGTCGGCATCGACTTCGTCCGCCACTGCGCTGACCGCTCCGTCACCGCACCGGACCTTCCCTTCTTCGTCCCAGCCGACGCCTCCGACAAGGCCGTCTTCGTTTGGCTCGGCGCCGGGATTCTCGTCGCGGCCCTGCTCCGCGCGATCATTTCCACCATCTTCGGACTGGTGTCCGTTCGCTTCCTGCACGGCCGGATTGTCGTTAACCTGCGCTCGCAGGTCTTCGCCAAACTCCAGCAACTGAGCTTCCGCTTCTTCGACTCTAACGCCAGCGGCTCGATCATCAACCGGGTCACCTCCGACGCGCACGCCATCCGGGTCTTCATCGAAGGCGTGGTCCTCCAGCTCGCGATCATCACCATCACCCTGGTCGCCTGCTCGGTCTACATGCTACGCACCGACTGGCGCTTGACGCTCGCCTGCCTCGCAGTGCTGCCAATCCAGATCTGGTTCGCGATTCGCTTCTCGCGCAAGGT
>CAXNEN010000162.1:0-4405 GCA_964201505.1 Opitutales bacterium | reverse complement strand
CCCCCCATCTCCGCCCTTGCCTCGAGGGCTTCCCCGTTCACCCTGCCCGCCCCGAGGGGTGCGTACGCCCTTCGTCCCCCTTATACGTCAAACATGGCCGAAGAGCTCAAGGATACCCTCAACCTGCCGGTGACCGACTTCCCGATGCGGGCCGGCTTGGCCGAACGTGAGCCCGTGCGAATCGCTCATTGGGAGCGCAACAGCCTCTATGGCCAGATTCAGGCCCGCGCCGCCGGCAAGCCGGCCTTCGTCCTCCACGACGGTCCGCCCTTCACGAACGGCGACGTGCATATCGGCACCGCCCTCAACAAGTTGCTCAAGGATTCGATCCTCCGCTATAAATCGATGCGCGGATTCCGGACGCCTTACGTCCCGGGCTGGGACTGCCACGGCTTACCGATCGAGCACAAAGTGATGAAGGAGCTCCAGGCCAAGAAGCAGTCACTCGACGCCCTTGGCGTCCGCAAGGCCTGCGCCGAATTCTCCGCCGCTTACATCGAGAAGCAACGCGGCCAGTTCAAGCGCCTCGGCATCCTCGCCGACTGGCCGTCTGAATACCGCACGATGGATCCAGCGTACGAGGCCGAGATCCTCGCCGGCTTCGCTTGCTTCGTCGAGAAGGGTCTCGTCTACCGTTCGAAGAAGCCGGTCTACTGGTCGATCCCTTGTCAGACCGCCCTCGCCGAAGCCGAGATCGAGTATAAGGACAAGCGTTCGCACTCCGTCTGGGTAGCATTCCCGGTGGCCGATCCCGCCGCGAAGCAGCTCGCGCCTGCACATCCGCTCGCCGTTGTCATTTGGACCACCACGCCGTGGACCTTGCCGGCGAACCTCGCCATCGCGGTGCACCCCGACCTCGAATATGTCGAGGTGCGTCATGGCGACCGATCTTTCCTCGTGGCCTCTGCGTTGCGCGAAGCGTTCGTCGCCGCCTGCGGTCTCGAAGGCGCCACCGACGGTTTTAAGGTCAAGGGCCGCGCGCTCGAAGGCCTGCTGCCGCACCATCCTTTCATCGACCGCGCTTCGCCCATCGTGCTCGCCGACTACGTCACGACCGATGCGGGTACGGGTTGCGTGCACACCGCGCCTGGCCACGGACTCGAAGATTACCAGACCGGCAATAAATACGGCCTCGAGCCCTATTGTCCGGTGCGCGACGATGGTACTTACGCCGACGACGGTAAAGTCCCCGCGTCGTTGGTCGGCATCACCGTCCTGGAGACCGACGGCAAGAACCCCGCCAACATCGCCGTGCTCGAACTGCTTAAGTCCAAGGGCGTATTGCTCAAGGCGCAGAGCTTCGAGCATTCCTATCCGCATTGCTGGCGCTCCAAGACGCCCGTCGTTTTCCGTGCACTCGACCAGTGGTTCGTCGGCCTCGATCGCGGCGACCTGCGGAAGCAGGCCCTCGCCGCTGTCGGCGAAGTGAAGTGGATCCCGGCCTCCGGTGAAAACCGCATCCGGGCCGCCCTCGAAGGCCGTCCGGATTGGTGCATCTCGCGTCAGCGTGCCTGGGGCGTGCCGATCCCGGCTTTCTATTCCCCCTCCAAGGGCGAATCCTACCTCGATGCCGGCGTCGTCCGTCACGTCGCCGGGCAGGTCGCCACGCGCGGCGGCGATTGGTGGTGGGCTTCCTCCGTCGAGGAAGTCCTTGCTGGTGCGCCCGTTCCCGCTGCTTGGCCGAAGGATCTCCGCAAGGGCACCGACACGCTCGACGTGTGGATTGATTCCGGCTCCAGCCACCTCGCCGTCTGCGCTAAACATAAGGACCTACATTGGCCAGCTGACCTCTATCTCGAGGGCTCCGATCAGCATCGCGGGTGGTTCCAGTCCTCGCTCTGGACCGCCATCGCCGTCAAGGGCTCCGCGCCGTATCGTGCGGTCCTTACGCACGGGTTCGTCGTGAATGAGAAGCGCCAGAAGATTTCCAAGTCCGACGGGAAGCCGCAGACCGCCGATGACTATGTGAAGAAGTATGGTGCCGATATCGTGCGCCTCTGGGTCGCCTCCGAGAACTATCAGAGCGACATCCCGCTTTCCGACGCGATTTTCGAGACGATCTCGAACCAGTACCGGAGCATGCGTAATTCGCTGCGCTATCAGCTCGGTAATCTCTTCGATTTCGACGCCGCGAAGGACGCCGTGCCAGTGGAGAAGCTGACCGCAATCGACCGCTGGGTCCTCGTCGAGACCGCCAAGCTTGTGCGTGAAGTCACGGACGCCTGCGAGCGGAACGAGTTCCACCGCGCCGCCGCCGCCCTCGCCGGCTTCACGACCGGTACGCTCTCGGCCACCTACCATAATGTAGTCAAGGACCGCCTCTACACCACCGCGCCGAACGACGCCGTCCGTCGCTCGACGCAGACCGCGATTGATATCGTACTGCGTGCCTACCTCCGACTCATCGCGCCGTTCGTGCCGTTTACGGCGGACGAAGCCTGGTCGCACCTCAACGCCAAGGCCGAATACACCGACGCTGCTAATGTGCACCTGCAGGACTGGCCGGCGATTGACGCTCACTGGGAGGATGCCGCTGGCCTGGCCGCCCACGCTGCCGTCACCCGCATCCAGGCTTTGGCCGCTCAGGTCAACATCCCGCTGGAGCGCCTGCGCCAAGAGAAGAAAATTGGCCAGTCGCTCGAAGCTTCGGTGGTCGTCACCGGCGACCCGGCGGACCCGGATTTCGCCCTCATGTCGGCGGAACAGGCTCTGTTGACCGAGCTTTGGATCGTTTCATCCGTCCAGCTTCGGTCCCAGGCCAGCGCCCCCTTGGCCTTCGCCGTCGATAAAGCTGAAGGCGTCCGTTGCCCACGCTCTTGGCGCTGGGTCCCGACGCTTGTGGAAGCGGGGAGATTTGGTATGGTGTCTCCACGCTGCCGCGAAGCTCTTCTCGCCAAATACCAGCAACTCTAACCCACTCCCTCGATGCCCAAGAAAAAAGATTCCAAGAAACCCGCCAAGAAACCCGTGCCCGCCCTCAAGGCCAAGGCGAAGCCCGCGGCCAAGCCTGCGCCGAAATCGATTGCGAAGGCGGCTCCCGTCAAAGGTAAGCCTACCGCTCCGGTCAAGGCCGCCAAGGTCGTCACAGCTCCAGTCGCCAAGAGCAAGGGCGCGAAGGCGGCTCCGGTCGTCCCCGCAAAGAGCGTGAAGGGTGCGGCCGCCGCTCCCGCCGCGAAGTCTGCAAAGGCCGCCAAGTCCGTTAAGGTTCCAAAGGTCGACCATGCCATTCAGAAGGGGCTACTGAACAAGCACCGTGATGTCCACCACCAGTCGGACGCACTGGTCGTGGTTCCCCGTGCCAAGCTGCAATTCTACACGATCAGCGACCTCAAGAGCTACCTCGAGAAGCGCAACAAATCTAAGGTCAAGCTCAACGTCTGGGTGCCGGACGAGGAACGCAAAGCGCGCGAGAAGGCCGCCGCCGCCGCTCGCGCACAGGGCAACCGTTCGAACAACATCGCCACCGCTTCCATCTCCGAACTCCTCGGCGGCTCCAATCCCTTCCGCAAGGGTGAAGGCTTCGTCGACGAATCAAAGCAGGTCCCCGAGAAGTTCCGCCGTTACTACCGCCTCCTGGTCGACATGCGCGACGCGCTGCACAAGGGCCTCGCCTTCCACTCCGAGTCAGCCCTCAAAAAGTCGGGCAAGGACGACTCGGGGGACCTTTCCGGTTACTCGCAGCACCTTGCCGACGCTGGCACCGACACCGCTGACCGCGACTTCGCCCTCTCGCTCATCTCGAACGAGCAGGAGGCCCTGAAGGAAATCGCCGACGCAATCGAACGCATGAAGAATGGCTCCTACGGCACCTGCGAGATCACCAACAAGGCGATCCCGGCGGCGCGCCTGATCGCGGTACCCTTCACCCGTTATTCCCTCGAAGGCCAGAAGGAGCTCGAACGTAATCGTCGCGCCCATCGCCGCCGTGGGGGTAACCCGCTCGGCGAGATCGGCGACGAAGTCGGCTTCGGCACGGGCGGCGGCGGCGGTGAAGACGACCCCAGCGACACCTGAGCGAGTTGAGGTTCATGCTGTCCCGCCTCCGTCCATACCTGTCCTTCTGGGCGGTCTGCGTGGTCGCGATTGCCGTGGACATCGCCACCAAGTTACTCGTCGTGCGGCACATCCCGTTCGGCACCTACTTCTCTCAGGATCTGTCCCGTCCCCCGATCATGTTGTTCGATCGCCTCTGGATCGTGCATGTCGGGAATAAGGGGGCGGCGTGGGGCCTCGGCGCTGAGTACGACGTCCGTCCGTTCCTCGTCTTTCTCGCGCTCGCGGTGCTCGCGCTTGTCTGGCGCTGGCGTAAGCAGCTCCTGCGCGAACTGCAGGGCGGCCAGCTGGCCTTCGGCTTGTTCGTCGGCGGCACGCTGGGTAACGTCCGCGACCGACTATTCGGCGACCA
>CAXNEN010000161.1:0-4407 GCA_964201505.1 Opitutales bacterium | reverse complement strand
GTTGTGCCACGCCCTCCTCAATTCCTCCGAATTCCTCTACGTCGAATGAACGATTCCCGCTGCCATCGCGTCGAAGCGAATACTTCGCGTCGCGACTTCCTCTTCGGCGCCGGCCTCGGCCTCGGCGCCATGGCCTTCAGCGACCTGCTCGCCAAGGATATCGTCGTCCCCGCCGCGGGCACGCCCCTCCAACCCGGCGTGGGCCACATCAAGCCGCGCGCGAAGAGCGTGATCTTCCTCTTCATGGAAGGCGGGCCGTCGCAGATGGATCTCTACGACCCGAAGCCTCTGCTCACCAAACTCGCGGGACAGCGCCTGCCGGACAGCTTCGGCTCCGTCATCACCGCGATGGGCGAATCGAAATCGCCGCTGCTCGCCTCGAAACGCGAGTGGAAGCAATACGGTCAGTCCGGCCAATGGTTCTCGGACTGGATCCCGCACATTGCGTCCTGCTCGGACGACCTCGCGGTCATCCGCTCCTGTAAGGCCGACGGTATCAATCATTCCGCTGGCGTCTGCCTGATGAACACCGGCTCCATCCTGGCGGGCAAGCCCTCGCTCGGCTCGTGGATCAACTACGGCATCGGCTCCGAGAACAATAACCTGCCCTCGTTCATCGTGATGCAGGACAACCAGAACACGGTGATCAACGGCCCGCGCAACTGGGGTGCCGGCTTCATGCCCGCCGTGTACCAAGGCGTTCGCATCTCAGGTGGCTCCGAGCCGATCCCGAACCTTAACACCCCGGAAGCCGTCAGCGCCGACCTACAGAAATCGAAGCTCCAGCTGATCAATAGCGTGAACAAGGACTTCGCCGCCCGCTACCCCGACCGCACCGAACTCGGCGCCCGCCTGGCGAGCTACGAGATGGCCGCCCGCATGCAGGCCGAAGCGCCTGGCGTGGTCGACCTGACCGGCGAGACCGAAGCCACGCGCAAGCTCTACGGACTCGACGACAAGACCACCGAAGGCATGGGCCGCCTCTGCCTGCTCGCGCGCCGCATGGTCGAACAAGGCGTCCGCTTCGTGCAAATTTACCATGGCGCCGGCTCGAAGTGGGATGCGCACGCGAAGATTGAATCGAATCACTCCGGCCTCTGCGCCTCGATGGATAAGCCGGTCGCCGGGCTGCTCAAGGACCTCAAGTCCCGCGGCCTACTCGAAGACACGCTCGTCGTCTGGGGCGGCGAATTCGGCCGCACCCCGATGTCCGAGAAGGGCGACGGCCGCGACCACAACCCCACCGGCTTCACGATGTGGATGGCCGGCGGCGGCGTCAAAGGCGGCCAGACCATTGGCAGCACCGACGACCTCGGCCTGCGCGCCGTCGAGAACCCTCTCCACGTCCACGACCTGCATGCGACCATCCTCTGGCTGCTCGGCATCGATAATATGGGTCTGACCTATCGTTATAAAGGCCGCCCGGAACGCCCGACCCAGAACGAAGGCGAGCCGTATAAGAAGATTATCGGGTGAAGGTAGGGCGGCCATTGCCATGGCCGCCGTTCGCCGCGGCACGTTCGTGTCACCGGGCAGGCTTATTGATCTTTCTCAACTACGTCCGCCCACGGCGACCATGGCAATGGCCGCCCTACCTAAGTCTCCCGCCAATCATCCGGTCTCCGGTTTCCCTTTGAGTGCCTCCGATATGCCTCGGGCAGGATTGACCCAATCGCCAAGGCCACTTCATTCTCCCTCATTAAGCGGAACTCCTTCCGCACCGCCCCTGTCCCATTTGCAGATGCTCCGTTTCGTCCCCCCTTTCCTTGGCATTGTGACCCTCGCCGAAGCCCAGTCCGTGCCAATATGGAACTTCGACGGCGAGTCTCGCCCAGAGCTCATCCCTGCTGGCGCCGTCACTTTCAAACAGCCTGGCCCGCGACGTCCGGACTACCCTCGCTTTGAGCAGAAGAATGAAGCCGCGACCTTCGACGGCAAAGGCGCGCACCTGGAGATCAAGGACCCGGGAGCGAACAGCCTCTTCGACTTCAAGAACGGCGACGCGATCACCCTCGAAGCTTGGGTCAAGCCCGACGGTCTGCGCACGGGCGAAAATGCCTATGTCATCGGCAAGGGTCGCACCGATCCGAAGGCCACTAACCCGAGCAACCAGAACTGGGCCCTGCGCCTGCGCGTCCTCTACGACAGCGCCTGCCTTAACTTCCTCTTCGCCTCTCCGTCTGGCACCGGTATCAAGTGGCATCGCTGGACCACTCCCACCGGCTTCGCCAACGACCGTCGCTGGCACCACGTCGCGGTACGTTACGAATTCGGCAAACCCGAGAGCATCCGCGGCTGGATCGACGGCAAAGAGATCAAAGGCTCCTGGGATATGGACGGTGAGACGACCGATGCGCCCGTGGTCGACGACGCCCCCGTCTGGATTGGCTCCTCCATGGGCGGCCTCGCCAACAGCAGCTTCCGCGGCGCCATCGATGACATCCGTCTCCACCGCACCCTTGTCCCGGCGGAAGAAATCGCCGGGCGCTTCGCCACCACCCTTCCTCCGGTCACGAAAGCCGGGATTGCTCAGGTCGGCGCGAGCCCCAACGCCGGCAACGATAGTGCCAATGGCACGAAGGCCGCCAAGGCCCCCGAAGTCGTCCGCAAGGCCCCGAAGATCGACTGGACCACGGTCACCCGCGGACAGGTCCGCGTCGAACTCTGCGAAACCTGGAACCCGACCGCCAATGTCTGGCCGGAAAAAGCTCCCAGCGTGTCTGACAGTTACGTCGCACCCGCCTTCGGTTTTGCGCGCGTTCCCGAAAAGTATGTCGACACCGGCGTGCGCGCCGAACGCGGCCACCCCTACCTCCTCCGCGCGCTCGCGACCGTCAAACTACCGGCCGGCAAACATCGACTACTTCTGCGCGGACGCGGAGCCTCGGCGCTCTTCATCGATAATAAACTGCAGGTGCAGACACCCTTCCCGCCCGCCGGCACCGACAACAAGCCGGTCAAAGATCAGGACAAGTATCTCGACCTAGGAGGCGACTTCCGTTTCGCGCCGCCTGGCAACCGCAATGCTTGGGTCGAATTTGAAACCAAGGGCGGCGAGCACCGTATCATTCTCGAATCCATCGTCGGGTTCGTCATCAGCGTCAAAGGCCCGGCCGTCACGCGCCGCCGCCCAGAGCTCGGCGAAACCATCGCCGCTATCTCGCTCGCCGGACGCACTGACTGGCAGCTCCTGACGCCCGCCGCCGACACTCCCAGTTATAACGATGCTGGCTGGGCTGCCTACGCCGCCCAAGAGGAGGCCCGACTGACCAAGGTCGACGCCGCCTCTCGCGCCACCGCCCGCGCCCGTCAGGGCGACTACTGGCAGAAACGCCGCGAGGCCGCTCAGCAGTGGCTCGCCAAGACGCCGGAGACGCCCGTTCCGACGCTCGCCGCCAACTTCCCCGCCAATAACCCCATCGACCATTTCATCGCCCAGAAGATCGTCGCCTACCAAGGCCAGATGAAAGCCGTGAAGACCGGCGGCGTGGATTTCTACGCGAAGGTCTTTCCCATCCTCGAAGCCAACTGCCTCGAATGTCACCAAGGCGGGAAGCCCAAGGGCAAGCTCCACCTCGACACCCGCGCCGGCGCGCTCAAAGGCGGCACATCCGACGGCGCCGCCATCATCCCGGGCGACCCCGCGAAGAGCCCGTTGCTCACCCGCATTAAGTCCGAGGATCCCGACGAAGCCATGCCGCCCGTCGGCCATCGCCTCACCGCGACCGAAATCGCAACCATCGAGCAATGGATCAAGGAAGGCGCCGCTTGGCCCGACTACCGCACGCTTCCGACCACGATCAATCCGCTGACCGAAGACCTCGCCTTCCTCCGTCGCGTCACCCTCGACACCGTCGGTGTGCCGCCCAGCCTCGCCGAGATCGAAGCCTTCGCCGCGGACAATTCGGCCGACAAGCGCGCGAAGGTCATCGACCGCCTGCTGCACGACCCGCGCGCCGCCGACCATTGGACGGGCTACTGGCAGGACGTCCTCGCCGAGAACCCGAATATCCTGAATCCCACGCTGAACAACTCCGGTCCATTCCGCTGGTGGATTTACGAATCGCTCGCCGACCATAAGCCGCTCGATCTTATGGTTACCGAACTCTTGCGACTCAAGGGCGACGCCGCTGCCGGCGGTCCGGCCGGCTTCGGCATCGCCTCGCAGAACGACGTCCCCATGGCCGCCAAGGCCACGATTGTCACCACGGCCTTCCTAGGCATGGAGACCAAGTGTGCACGTTGTCACGACGCTCCGGCTCACATGGCCAAGCAGGAACAGGTCTTCGCGCTCGCCGCCCTCCTCGCGACCAAGGCCGTGAGGGTTCCAATCACCAGTAGCGTCTCGATGGCCAAACTTCGCGAAGGTGGTCGCAAGCCGCTCATCGAGGTCACCCTCGAGCCAGG
>CAXNEN010000160.1:0-4467 GCA_964201505.1 Opitutales bacterium | reverse complement strand
TGATGATCTCCGAGATCGTCGAGAACCTGCAGGTGAAGTTCGGTGACGAGGTCCCTTCAAGCGCCATCGGCGAGGAGATCATGACGCTCCTTCAGTCGGTCGATCAGATTGCCTACGTCCGGTTCGCCAGCGTCTACCGTGAGTTCCGTGACATCGATGAGCTCGCCAAAGCCATCGATCAGCTTCGCAAGGGAGGGAAAATCAAGTGACCGCCGCGCTGCCTAAGTCGATCCGCCTTCGCACGCTCAATGCGCTGTTGGCTTCGATGGTAGGCACCGCTCCCCAACTGCGCAGCGATGTCGACGCCGTACTGCGCGTCTTCGAGGCCGACGACGAGACCGATCCGCGCCTCAACGCCACCGACCTCGCCGCCGCGGCCGCTCAGATTTTCCGTCTGCTTTCGCCGGACCGTCCCGTGCCCACCGTCGCGGTGCTCGATCATCGTGCCGAGCCGTTCGACGCGCTCTGGGCGCATGAACGCGTCGAAGCCGCCCTCGCTACCACCGGCGAGGCCGCCGACGTGCTCTTCTGGGTCGTCGGCCTGCAGGATCAGTATCTCGCCGGCACCCGCGCTCGTTCGACCCGCTGGCGCGCCGCCTACGACGAAGCGGTCGATACCGTGCAGGGCCTCGTCGCCCGCCAGGCTGGTCGCCGGCGCGTGACGGTCGTCGTCCTCTGATTTCCCATGAGCGCTCCGAAGACGCTATTCCAGAAGATCGCTGACAAGGAGATTCCTGCAAAACTTATCCATGAGGACACCGTATGCGTGGCCTTCCATGATATCGCCCCGCAGGCGCCGACGCATATCCTGATTGTGCCGCGCAAGGCCATCCCGCGCGTTGCCGAAGCGTCCGCGAAGGATCAGGCTACCCTCGGGCATCTGTTGCTCGTGGCCGGTCAGCTGTCCGGTCAGCTTGGTCTGGCCAAGGGTTTTCGCATCGTGATCAACAACGGCCCAGACGGTGGCGAGACCGTCCCGCACCTCCACGTGCATCTGCTGGGTGGACGCGCCCTCGATTGGCCGCCAGGCTGAGGCCATGAGTGCGTCCGAACCCTGCCTCGTCCTCGACGGCTCCGCCCGCGCCGGCGTCCGGGTGGGAGTTCTCTCGGGAGGCCGTTGGGTAGGGCAGGGCGTTTCGACTGAGGGAGCCTTGGAAGGACTCTTCGGCTGTGTCGAAACCGCCTTGGCCGAAGCCAAGCTTAAGCTCGGTGACATCCGCTCCTTCGCCGTGTGCGTCGGTCCTGGCTCGGTGCTGGGCATCCGCATCGCCGCCCTGGCGGTCCGTTCGTGGTCGGCGCTCGAGCTGCGTCCGATCTTCATCTGGGAATCGCTCGCCGGCATTGCTCGCTCCGCGCTGGTCGCCGGCGAGAAAGGTCCGTTCCTCGTCGCCGTCGAATCCCGCCTGAAGCGCTGGCATGCGCTCGAGGTTTCCGTCGATGGCTCCTTGGGTGCGCCGTTCGAAGCCGAGGCCGCTCAACTTAATTCCTCTGGGCATCGCGTACTGGCCTCGAGCGAAGCCGCTGCCGGCGTGCTGACCGCGCACGTCGCCGTTCCGCATCCGTGGGCGACCTTGCCGACCTTCTTCGCTCAGTCTGGTTTCCTTTGCGAGGAATCTCGCCCCGACGCGTTGAACGTCGCCAATGATTTTGCGACTTGGTCTGGGAATCGCCACCGCTGATGAGCGTCTCATCGAATGCTTCCGCCGCACGCGCCTGGGTCGAGATCGACCTGCCGGCGATTGATCGCAACGTCGGCCGTATCAAGCAGGCCCTGCCGCGGCACGTGCGTTACGTCGCCGTGGTGAAGGCTAATGCTTACGGACACGGTATGCCTGAGGTCGCCACGCGCCTCCTGCAGGCCGGCGTGGACTGCTTCGCCGTGGCGAACGTCGCTGAAGCCGCCATGCTGCGTGAGATTGGCCATGACGCCGACATTCTACTGCTGAGCCCGACCTTGCCCGGTGAACTACCGCGGGCGTTGGCCCTCGGCCTCGACTTCACCCTTAACTCCCTGGATGAAGCGGAGGCGCTTTCCGCCGCGTCCGCCAAGGCGGGCCTCAAGGCCAAGGTTCACGTCAAGGTCGACACCGGTATGGGCCGCGCCGGCGTCTGGCACGAGCAGGCCGCTGAGCTCTTCGCTTTCGTGCAGTCCGCCGGCTTCGAATGGCGTGGCGTCTTCACGCACTTCTCCGACGCCGATAGCGATGCGGCCTACACCACCAATCAACGCGCGATTTTCCTGAAACTATTGGAGCTGATCCCCGCCTCGATCCGTGCCGGCCTGATAATCCACGCTGATAATAGCGCTGGTCTGGAAAGCTTCTCGGCTTCGGCGCCGTTCAACGCCGTGCGCGTCGGGCTGATGCAATACGGACTGCCACCTTCGACGGGTTCGTTCCTTGCGAGCCTGCGTCCCGAGCCCGTGCTTTCTTTCCACGCCCGCGTCGTCCTCGTGAAGGACCTGCCGGCCGGTACCGCCGTCAGTTATAACCGCACCAAGACCCTTTCCCGTCCGACCCGCGTGGCCATCGTCGCGGTTGGTTATGGTGATGGCGTCCCGACGGCCGCCAGTAATCGCGGCTCCTTTCTCGTGCGCGGGCAGCGTTGTCCGATCCTTGGTCGCGTGACTATGGATCAGACCATCGTGGATATCACCGACGTCCCTTCTGTCGTCGTGGGCGATATCGCCACAATCTTGGGTGACCAGGGCGCCGACCGTATCACCGTGGCGGAGTTCTGCGCCTGGTCGGACTGTATCCCGTGGGAGGCTCTTTGCACCCTGACTCAGCGGGTTCAGCGCGTCTACCGTACCGACCGCACCTGAGCTTAGGCCGCCTTATTTGGGTCGATTTTCAGCTTATCGTCTATCTTAACGTCCTTCGGCTTGTCGCCTGGCTTCACAACCGGGATGGCGGCTTGCTCCATCGCTTCCTTGAACTCGGAGCTGCCCATGGGGCCGCTATAGATGACGACTTTCTTGGAGTTGAGGACGTAGCAATAGGGAATCATCGGCGCAGACTTCGGGGGCGACTTGCGCAGGCCTGCGACGACCGTGTAAGCGACCCCCATGCTCTTGATTTGCTTTTCAAGCTCGAGGAGCTCCTTGTTGCTCATGTTGAGGCTCGAGGTCTCGACCGCGATGGGGAAGACCTTGCCTTCTGTGGCATCGACGGCTTTTTTCAGGCGCTCGAAGACGGACTCGGGGCGCCAATCCTTGTGACGGTACCATATGCAGATGATGATTCCTTTGTCCTTGAGGGCCATTTCGGTCATAGCCGGTCCGGAAATCACCTTTCCTAGGTCGAAGTCCCCCATGTCATACTTTTTACCCTTCTTTTCTGCGGCAAATGCAATGAAGGGCGCGAGGAGGAGGAGCAAGTATTTCATGAGGAAAAGGTACCCACGGCTAACGTGATGGCAATTCAGGACTTCTTAGGGTCAGGGCCTGAGATTTCTGCCATATTAACAATAAATCATGGCTTATCGGCCCGGATTTCGCGCCAGATGCCGATGACGAAGGCGGCGCCGAATAGGCACAGGCTCAGCCACGTGCTTTCGGGCATTTCCTTCGGGCTTAAGGCGTAGGCGGCGTAAGGAGCTAGCGTCCATATTCCAACGTTGGTCGCGGTCCGGTCTCCGGGGATATCTTTGCGGTAAAGGGTCAACGCAAGCCACACGAGCGGTAGGATGTTGAGCCAGTAAGCTTCGGAAGCCGTGAAGAGATCGTTTGGGGTGAGGTAAAGTTCAACGGAGATGACGAGCATCATCAAGAGGCCTGACCACGAAAGAATCTTCTCGGCCTGAGCGCGCTCGCGGGTGGGCGTAAGGTCGTTGAAGAGTCCAGGCCGACTCTTGACCACGTAGCTTATGATCGAAAAGGCGATTAGGTAAGGTAGGAACCCGAATGAAGTCTCAACGACTTTCTTGATGATGAGGTCGCCCACGGTTTCCGTGTTCCTCTTACTTCTTGAAGCCAAAATACTGGCTGGCGTTGCCGTAGCAGACGTCAGCAATCAGGCGTTCGTTCCAATCCTGGCGGTCCGGGATGCGGCCCGATTCGACGTCCTGGCCGACGAGGTCGCACAGGATGCGACGGAAGTATTCGTGGCGCGGATACGAGAGGAAGGAGCGCGAGTCGGTGATCATACCGATGAAGCGGCTGAGCAGGCCGAGGTCGGACAGCGCGTTGATCTGGTCGCGCATGCCGCGTTCCTGGTCGAGGAACCACCAGCCAGAGCCATACTGAATCTTGCCCGGCGTCACGCCGTCCTGGAAGGAGCCGGGGAGGCAGGCGAAGAGGGCGGTATCGGCGGGGTTAAGGTTGTAGAGGATCGTCTTCCCGAGAGCATTCTCGCCGGAGAGCGTGCCGAACCAGCGGATGAGGCCTGGGCCCTGACGGAAATCGCCGATGGTGTCGCAGCCGGCGTCAGAACCGAGGCGCTTGAGCATACCGAGGTTCGGGTCGCG
>CAXNEN010000159.1:0-4503 GCA_964201505.1 Opitutales bacterium | reverse complement strand
ACCGACGGCACAGAGCACCATGCTATGGGGCGTCATGGGCTTCTTGCCGAAACCGATGCGGGGTCCGAGGATGATGCAGAGCAACAGTGCGGACCAACCAGAGGTCATGTGGACCACGGTGCCGCCCGCGAAGTCGATCGCCTTGATCGTGGCCTTGGCATTCCAGACGCCGTTCATTTCGCCGGTGATGCCCCAGATGTGGTGGGCCATCGGGAAGTAGACGAGGAACATCCAGCCGAACATGAAGAGCATGACCGCGGAGAACTTCATGCGTTCGGCGATGGCGCCGACGATGAGGGCTGGGGTGATGATTGCGAACATCATCTGGAACATCGAGAAGACGTTCTGCGAGATCCAGTAGGCGTAGTCTCCGTTCGGGGCGGCGCCGACGCCGTTCAGGAAGAAGAATTCACTGCCACCGAAGATTTTGCCGAGAAAGGTACCGTCGAAGCTCTTACCGAAGACCAGGGAGTAACCCACGGCCCACCAGAGGATCGCGACCATCCCCGCCAAGCCGAAGCACTGGGCGGCGACGGAGAGGATGTTCTTCGAGCGGACTAATCCGCCGTAGAAGAGGAAGAGGCCGGGCAACGTCATGAAGAGCACCAAGGCGGCGCAGATCATGATGAAGGCGTTGTGACCAGGGCCGGCGGAAGCGGCGATGGGACCGGCCGCGACCTTGTCGTCGCCAGCCTTGGGGCCGGTGTTATTGACGTAGGCTTCGAGGTCGGCCACGCGCTGGTCAAGCGCGGGAGCAGCTGGTGCCGCTTTTGCCGCTTCGGCTTTGGCGGGTGCAGCCGCTGGGGCGGGAGCGTTCTGCGCGGACGACAGGTAAGGCACTGCCGCCAGAGCGAGGATGGTGAGAGTTCGTAGCAGGGAGTTCATGGCGAATGCTCTTTCGCAACCCCCGTGCCAACCACCACCTTTCGAGCCGATGGGATAAATGTGCTCAAAAAAGACCTAACGAGGCCCGCAGGTCTGCTCGAAAAAGGACAGTCGAGCGACTGCGGTATCCCGGAAACGCCCTTAATTGTGATAATAACCTTCTTCGCCGTGATCGGCGATATCAAGCCCCTGCGCTTCTGCCTCCTCCGAAGCCCGCAGTCCGATGGTGGCCCCAACGATCTTTGCGATAATCCAGGTCATGATCAGCGAAATCGCGATGCAAAGCAGCATGGCGAGAAGTTGGCCTTTGAGCAGGCCTTTTGAAATCAGTGCGCCACCGGTCGGGTTCACTTGAGCGTTCATGAGCAGAGCAGTCGCGAGCGCACCGATGGTGCCACCTACGCCGTGCACACCGAAGGTATCCAGTGCATCATCGTAGCCGAACTTCGGCTTGAGTACCGAGCAGGCCCAGTAGGAAAGCGTTCCGGCGAGTACGCCGATGAGCACGGCAGAACCACCGGAGACGAAGCCGGCGGCGTTGGTTACGGTGGCGAGGCCCGCAATCGCGCCGGAGCACAGTCCGAGTACGGAGATCTTACCGCGATGCAGTTTTTCGACAACCGCCCAGGCGAGGGTGGCGGTGGCGGCGCCGAGCGTCGTCGTGAGGAATGCCTGAATCGCGATACCGTCGGCCGCCAGGGCGGAGCCCGCGTTGAAGCCATACCAGCCAGCCCAGAGCAGGCCCGTGCCAATGACGCAAAGCACCATGCTATGCGGGGTCATCGGGCGTTTGCCAAAACCGGCTCGCGGGCCGACGAGAATGCAGAGGAGGAGGGCAGACCAACCTGATGACATGTGCACGACGATGCCGCCAGCGAAGTCCGCGGCCTTGAAGGAAGCATCAGCGTTAGCGATGCCAGAGAAGTCCCCGGTAGCACCCCAGACCGCATGCGCGACCGGGTAATAGACAAGAATCGTCCAAAGGAAGGAGAAGAACATCACCGCCGAGAATTTCATCCGCTCGGCGACGGCGCCAATGATGAGGGCTGGCGTGATCGCCGCGAACATGGCCTGGAAGAGGGCGAAGGTGGCCCCAGATATCCGGGAATCATAGCCGCTCGACTCGGCGCCGAGGCCAGCGAAACCAAAGTGCTCGGCGCCACCAAAGATATGTCCGATGAGGCTGCCGGCGTAGCTCTTACCGAAGACGAGGCTATAACCGAAAGCCCACCACATCAGGACACCCATCGCGGTTAGCGCCAGGCATTGGGCGGCGATGGAGAGTACATTCTTACCACGGACCAAGCCTCCGTAGAACAGGAAGAGGCCTGGGATGCACATCATCAGGACGAGCGCGGAGCTCACGAGGACCCAGGCGTTATCACCGGCGGAAGGAGCAGGAGCGGCAGAAATAAGCATAATGCGTTTTAATAAGCAAAATGCGTGCCACAAAATAATCAGGGCGGCTAACTCTCTTGCCTTCGGAGGATTTCGCGGCATTTTATTTTTTAATCATGAAACGCCTGCTTAAAGTTAAGCAAATTGCCTTATATTGCGCCTTATATTGTGCACAGCTTTCGGCAGCCGAAGTTGGATCAGCCAAGAACTGGATTTTCGTCACCGATTACCAATATCGCGGCTCCGATGCCGTCAGTCATTCCGGTGGCGTCACCGGCGAGTTCGGTCGTTCTCGCACTGGAGCGGAGCTGATCTACCAGACGCCTGACCGGGCCGTTGACCTAGAGTGGTATCAGTACGCCAATCGTTTCAGCGGGGCAATCGCCGGGACCGACCGTTCTTATGGTGATACGACCGACGTCATGGTCACGGGTTTCCGTCAGTGGGATTGGAGTCAGAAGTATGCGGTGCAGCTGATCTACGCCTTGGAGTTCGCAGCCGAAGAGGGCGTGAGCTTGGGTAGTGCGCACCGCTGGGGCTTAGGTGCCGCCGTGCGCTGGCGCCCCGATGCCGAGACCGACGTCGCGCTCGGCTTCCTGCTGGAGGATCGCTTCGAGGCTTCCCTCCTGCCCATCCCTTATCTCAAGGCCACCTGGCGACCGTGCCAGTACGCCGAGGTCGAGTTGCGCACCACCGGCCTGCAGAACGGCATCATCGTCCGCGGCTTCTTAACAGAAGATCGTGCGACCACGGTCGACCTCACAGTCGCCTACGAAACCTTGAGCTTCGCGCTCACCGACGGCAGCTACGGTTCCCGCGCCGTGGCCATCGGCGAAGTGCCGATTCGGGTCGGCGTGACGCAGTTCCTGGAAAAGTCCGGGACGTGGTTCGTGCGCGGTTCCGCCGAATGGGTCGCCTATGCCCGCCACAGCTTCAAACATGACGGCGAGACGCAGGGCGTCTTTCAGCCTGGTGCCCAGTGGGGCGTGGCCGCGCGTATCGGCGCCCGCTTCTAATTAGGCCGCGGCCACCAGCAGCCATTCGTCGCGGCGACTGATCGCCAGCTCGAGGTCGTGCGTCCGGAGTGAACGGCGGACACGGCGCTTGGTGAAGTCCGGGAGGTGCTCGGTGTAGTGCAACCACCAGGTCCCGTTATTGTTCCAGAGGTGGTGCAGGCGGTTATCCTCGCTGACGCGGATGGACAGCTTGGGGGCGGGTGGGCGGGCGGTGGTATCGTTGGTGTTGATCATGGTGGGCGGCGGTGAAAGAGGCGCGCATCACGATCAATCCACGAGGGATTGGGATTTTAGCCTTTCGGCTCTCATCTCGGCGCCTTTCGGCTCCGATAACCACCGCGGCCCTGTTGGGCTCGGTTGGTGCAGGTTTGGCTTTCGCCCGTCCTGCTCGTAATGCGTCTGATAATGAACTGAAGGCACTATGGGTGGCGGGGCCGGTAAAAGCAAGTCCGCCGTGGATGGGAGAGTGTCATAAAAAGCGCCCGATTCCGGCCGGGTCGGCCTGGGCTTGCGGCAGGCGGAGTGCCCCCTAGCGTTTCGTCGATGGGTTTCTTCCGTTTCCGTAAATCAATCCCGCTCGGGAAATTCTTCCGGATCAATCTCTCGAAGACCGGGACCTCGTTGTCCGCCGGACGTCCGGGAGCGACGGTCAACGTACGCAAGGATAGCGTCGATGGGACGGTCGGGATTCCTGGGAGCGGACTTTCGTATAAGGAACGATTTTCGAATCGCGGCTGCGCGTCGGTGTTCATCTTTGCGCTCATGCTATCGTTCGCGCTCGCCGGCGTTGTCGCCTGGGCGCGCTGAACGAAGTGTCGCAGGCGGCGCTTGCGCGTCGCCTGCGATCATCATCGCAAGTGCCCGGGAAAGGACTCGAACCTTCATGCCTTTAGAGGGCGGCGGATTTTGAGTCCGCTGCGGCTGCCATTTCGCCACCCGGGCGGATTGCGGACATGCATTCATTCCGCGAGCGTCGGCACGTGCAAGAAAAACCGTGCTGGCCGCCGCGCGATGCGACGCGTGAAAACCCGGCCAACAAAAAAGGCGCTCCTGGTGGAGCGCCTTTTGGCGGGAATCTCGCGAGAGATTACTTGGCGCCGAGGATCGCGTCCTTGGCGGCCTTAGCCACGCGGAACTTCACGACCTTCTTAGCCTTGATCTGGATGGTTTCGCCGGTGGCAGGGTTGCGACCGAGGCGAGCCTT
>CAXNEN010000158.1:0-4505 GCA_964201505.1 Opitutales bacterium | reverse complement strand
AATCATCCGCTCCTCCCGCGCGTCATCCGCCGCTGCGTCGAGATCAAGGCCGGCATCGTCGCCGGCGACGAACGCGAGACCAGCGCCCAAGGCGGACGCGCACTCCTCAACCTCGGCCACACCTTCGGCCACGCCATCGAGGCCACCGCCGGCTACGGCACTTATTTGCACGGCGAAGCCGTTGCGATTGGTCTCGTGATGGCCGCGCGCCTTTCCGCCGAGCTCAAGCATTGCACCGCCGCCCAGGCCGAACAGGTCGAGGCGACGCTCAAGCTGCACGCCCTGCCCACCGCGCTGCGTTCGCCGCTGCCGCTCGAACCCATGCTCGCCGCGATGCGTCGCGACAAGAAGGTCCGCGGCGGCAAGTTGCGCTTCGTCCTCCAGGACGGCATCGGCGCAGCCTGCACGGCGGAGTCCGTGCCGGAAGAAGCCGCGATCCGCGCCCTCCTGGCCGGCGGCGCCATCCGCTGATTTCCGTCCGCTTGACCCTCCGCGTGGGTTGGCTTTGGATACGGTATGCCCCGCCTCCTCTGCGTCTGCCTGCTGACGGCCACCGTCATCCTGCGTGCCGCCGAAGCGCCTGAACCTGGCCAGACCACTTTCGGTCGTAATCAGTACATCGAGTATATCGCCGGCAGCCTGCCCTTCGTACTGTCGGCCGCACATGGCGGCCGCGATAAGCCCGAGGAACTTCCGGACCGCGTGAAAGGCACCTTCGCGTTCGACACTAATACGCAGGAGCTCGCCCGCGCCATCGACGACGAGTTCGTCGCGCGCACCGGCCAGCACCCACATGTAATCATCTGCCGAGTCGCCCGGCGCAAGATCGACTGCAATCGCGAGATCGTCGAAGGTGCGGCCGGCCATCCGCTGACCGAACAGACGTGGAAGGATTTCCAAGGCTTCATCCAGACCGCGCAGAAGGCCGTCGTCGCGAAGCACGGCAAGGGCTTCTACATCGACCTACACGGACATGGCCACGCCGATGCGCGGCTCGAACTGGGCTACGGGCATAACCGGAACGAGTTCGGCCTGCCGGACGCCGAGCTATGCAAGCCGGAGTTCATCAAGCAAGGCACGCTGCAGTTCTTCGCACTGAAGAATCCTTCCGCCTACCCGGCGCTCCTGCATGGACCGCAGAGTTTCGGCGCCCTGATGGAGAACGCCGGCTTCCCCTCCACACCGAGCCTCGGCAAGCCCGTCCCCGGCGAACCTTACTTCAACGGCGGCTACAACGTCCGCACCCACACCGCACCCGGCACCGGCTTCGCGGGGTTGCAGATCGAGAGCCACTCCAAGGGCGTGCGCGACACCGACGCCAGCCGGCGTAAGTTCGCGGCGGCCTTGGTCGACCAGCTCGCGGCCTACCTCGACGCCCAGATGGGCCTCAAGTTGCCGCTAAAGCCCAAGGCCAAATAGGCCTTACTGCTGAGGACCCACGGCCGGCTTAGCCGCACGCCAGTCACCCTTAAGCAGACGCTCGTCATTCTTCTCGTTGGCCGAGCGCACGCGATCTTCGAGGGAGCCAGCGGCGGCCGCCTGGCCCGAGACGGCCGCGGCAGCGGGCGTCTTCTCCGTGACGAACGAACGGTCTCCCGGCGGACTGGCACAGCCGGCGAGTAGGAGAAGGGAGAGCAAGGATAGGGTCTTCATGATAAGGTTATTTGGCTCGGCGCTTGGCATCGGTCTCGAGCCAGGCGCGGAGCGCGAGGGCGGACTGGCGGGCTCGTTCGCGGGCGGCGGCCAGGTCGTCGGCATCGGTGACCTCAGCCTTCGTGAACGAATAGAACTTCGCCTTTGGCTCGGTGCCAGAGGCGCGGACCGCGATGCGGCGGCCGTCGGCCAGCTCGGCGAGAATGAACTCCTCTGGTGGCACGCGGTCGCCTTCGGCGTCGAGCACCTTATCGCGTTCATAGTCGGTTACGCGGACGACCTTGGAGCCATCAATGACGGCCGGCGGGGTTGCACGCCAGGAGGCGACGATGCGGCGGATACACGCGGCGCCCTCGGCGCCTTCAAACGAAAGGTTCAGGAGGTCTTCGTGGTGGGCTCCGTAGCTGAGGTGAAGCACGTCGAGTGCGTCCAGGAGCGTGCGGCCGCGCGAACGGAGCAGCGCCGCGAACTCGCAGAGCATGACCACCGTCGCGTTGGCGTCCTTGTCGCGGACGGCGTCATCAGCGAGGTAACCATAGCTCTCTTCGGCACCCATAAGAAAGAGCGTGGAGTGACGAAGCGCGAGCGGGGCGCGTCGACGGAGCGGGAGCGCAGCGGCTTCCGGGCCGGCCCCTTCGGTCAAGCGGCGGCTCCATTTCTCGAGCTTGCGGGCGATCCATTTGAAGCCGACCAACGTCTCGACGCAGCGAACGCCATGGCGAGCACAGATCGCGGCGACGAGCGGGGTCGTGACGAGGGATTTCACCACGGCGGCGTTCGGCGAACCGGCTTCGGGCAGGATGCCGGCGTCCTTGAGGGAGGAGAGGCGGAACTCGGTCAGTAGGGCGGCGACTTCGTTGCCATTGAGCAGGCGATGTCCGCCCGCAGGCAGCGGGCAGGCCACGCCGACGCGGTCGGAATCGGGGTCGGTCGCAAGGATAAGGTCGGCCCCGATCTCGTCGGCGAGCTTCAGCGCCAATGCGAAGGTGCTGGCGTTCTCCGGATTCGGGGAAGCGACGGTCGGGAAGCGGCCGTCGTGCTCGCGCTGCTCTTCGACCAGATGCGGGTCGATGCCGACGCGACGCAGGGCGGGCACGACCATGACGTCACCCGTGCCATGCACGTTCGTGAAGACGACCTTGGGCGTATGGCGCGAGATGATCTCCGGGTCGAGGACGACCCCGGCGAGGCGCGCGAGATAAGCGTCTTCAGCGGAGGCCGGCACCGTCAGCACGCGGGCCAAGTCCTTCTCAAGATAGGGAGCGACGTCGGCCGGGCCGAGCTTACCGACTTCGGCGACGATCGCGGCGTCATGCGGAGGCAGCACCTGACCACCGTCGCCGAGGCAGCACTTGAAGCCGTTATCGTGCGAAGGATTGTGGCTCGCGGTAATGACCACGCCGGCATGGGCCCCGAGATGGCGGACCGTGAAGCTCAACTGCGGGGTCGAGCGGGCGCCGACGAAGAGATAGGCTTCGCCACCGAGCTCGCTCCAGGCGCCGGCGATGAGTTCGGCGAAATGGCGGGAGAAATGGCGGACATCATGCGCGACGACGAGGCGGGCGCCGGGCTGGGTCGCCGAGACGTGTTTCCAGAGGCCGATAACCGCGCGCAGCACGTTGATATCGTTGAGACAAGCGGAACCAATGGCAGCGCGGATTGGTAGACTCTGGGGGTCGAGCTCGTTCGCCGCGGAGACCCGACCAACGGTACGGCCGCGCATACCACCCGTTCCGAAGGCGATGCCTTTATAGTAGCGGTCTTCGAGTTCCGCCCAGGCCCCCCGGTCGCAAAGATCCCGCAGGGAGGCGATGGCCTCGGCCGGCAAGGCCCCCGAGAGAAGCCAATCCCCGGCATTGGCGAGGCTGGAAACGGAAATCTGCCCCTTAGCATGGGCGGCTTGAAGAAGCGAAAGGACGGCGGCGGATGCGCTCATGAGTCCACCCATACTTACCCACCCGAGGGCGGGGACAAGCCCGTAGCGGGGGTTGACACAATCGGTCCTTTCCCAAGGGTTGACCCCCCATGCCTGAAGACCGTTCCAGCAAGCAGCCCCCAGCCGGCGACGACCGCAATCTCGTCGTCGTCGATGAGGATTTCGTGAATGCGGACACCGAGGACCGCCTCTGGCTCTTCTGGGAGCGCAATAAGGATACCATCGTCAAAGGCACCGTCGGGGTCGTCGTGGGTATCCTTGCCTTCCTCGCCTATTTCTTCTGGAACGAAAGCCAGCGCGAAGCCATCGGCGAAGAATTCACCGCCTGCCAGGACGAAGCCGCGCGCCGCTCCTTCGCCGCGCGCCATCCCGGCGAGGCCCTCGCCGCGGTGGCCATCACCGACGTGGCCGACGACCTCAAGAAAGCTGGTAAGTTCGCCGACGCCGCCAAGGCTTACGATGAAGCCTCCCGCCTCGCTGGTCTCGCCGGCAAGACGCCGGCGATTACCGCTCTCGGCACGCGCGCCCGCCTTTACGCCGCCCTCTGCCGACAGGAAGTCGGTGAAGCCGGCGCCACCAAGGGAATCGCCGCGGTAGCCGATGATGTGACCGCCCCGGAAACGCTGCGCGGCTTCGCCATGCTGACCCTCGCCAACATCGCCGTCGCCAAGGGCGATGCCGCCGAAGCGACCAAGTGGCTCAACGCGATGGACAAGAAGCTCCGCGCCGCCAACGTCTGGAAGTCCGACAAGGACGCGCTCGTGCAGTCCGAACCTTCGCTCGTCGCTCCGCCTGCCCCGGCCGTCAAATAATCCGGCGACAAACGAAACGAAAAAGCCCCGGCCTCACCCGGGGCTTTTTCGTACCTCAGCCGGACGCGTGGACCTCTATTCTCCTTGCCAATAAAGGTCGTTCA
>CAXNEN010000157.1:0-4506 GCA_964201505.1 Opitutales bacterium | reverse complement strand
GTCGTCACGGTCCGCCACAACGGCGTCACCGTCCATGACGGCCTCGAACTCAAGGGCGCGACCCCCGGTGGCGGCTTCAAGACCGAAGTCCCCGCTCCCGGCCCCTTCTACCTGCAAGGCCACGGCAACCCCGTCGTCTATCGCAACGTCTGGGTGGTGGCTAAGTAAGTCCACCAGGACAGGGGGCCCTGACGTCCATGCGCACCACGACCACCCTCTGGATAGCAAGCCTGGTAGCCCTGACGAACCTTGGGCAGGCCGCCACGTTGCCGGGCATCGAGAAGACCTGTTTTGAGTGCCACGACAAAGAGACCGCCAAGGGTGACGTCGATCTCTCCGCCCTGCCCTTTAATCCAGCCGATCATAACAACCGCGAACGCTGGGCGCACATCTATGACGTCATCGCGAAAGGCGAGATGCCACCGAAGAAGAAAGCTCTCGCCGTCGCCGATCGTCAGCAGCTCGCCCGCGAAATATCGGTCCCACTGCTCGCCGCCGACGAAGCCGACATCAAAGATAATGGCCGCGGTCCACGTCGCCGGCTCAACCGCGATGAATACGAGCAGAACCTCCGCGACCTCCTTCATCTACCCGACCTCGACATCCGGGACATGCTCCCGGCCGATCGCGAAGGCCATCATTTCAACAAGACTTCCGCCACCCTGGACATGTCCCGCGTCCAACTGACGGCCTACCTCGATGCAGCTGAAGCGGCCTTGCGTCAGGCGATGAGCTCAGGCAACCCCGCCCCGAAAACTATGACCCATCGGATCGTCGGCATGGGTCTCTTCCCCGAAAAGGATACCTTCGGGGAAAAGGAGGCGATGTTCTTCGCTCGCAATCATCGGGCGCTGAACGCCGAAGAACTCAAAGCCAAGGACGTCACCAAAGACCCCACCCTCGAACTTGCGCTCTTCCGTTCCGCGCATTGGCCTTACTACGGCTACCCCAAAGGATTTATAGCCACCCAGCCGGGCTATTACCGCGTCCGTTTCTCGGCCCGCGCCGTCCTACAGCAGAAAGGTTACGTGCTCACGCCGGCCGTCGATCCCGTACCCATGACGTTCCGCGCCCGCAAGCCTTCCGGCCCTGACGTCTCGGGCGATGTCCGCGCCACCGGCGGCAACATGGACATCCAGCCCACAGTTGCGACCTACGAGACGACCGTACGACTGCTCGCGAACGAGACTTTCGAATACAGTCTGCTCGGCCTGCCTGTTCCCTTGGCGCGCAATGTCAAAGGGGGCGCACCGAGTTATCGCTATCCGCCCCTTCCGCCAGGGGGTCAGCCCGGCGTCGCTTTCCAATGGATGGAGATCGAAGGACCCATCCCACCCGCTTCGCCTACCGCCGCCTATCGCGCCCTCTTCCCTGAACATATCCCGACCACCGATGCCAAGGCCTTGCTCCGCCATTTCATAAGCCAAGCCGCGCGCGAACCGGTCAACGAGGAAACCTTCCGCCAATACGATCGACTGATTCAGTCCCGCTTGGACCGGAAAGAGCCGCTCATCGATGCCTTGCTGGCCGCCTACAAAGCCTTCCTGTGCTCCGGGCATTTCCTCTATCTCCGCGAACCCACGCGCGCCGACGACCACTTCGCCGTCGCCGATCGGCTCTCCCACTTCCTCACCAACAGCCGCCCCGATGCACGCCTCCGAGGCTTGGCCCAAGAAGGAAAACTCGGCGATGGCCAGACTCTGCGCAAGGAAACCGAACGCCTGCTTGAAGACGCCCACTTCGATCGGTTCATCCGCCCGTTCACCGATTACTGGCTGAATCTCCGTCACGTCCGCCGGGACGAGCCCGATATCCGTCTCTACCCCGATTATCGTTTCGATGATTACCTGGTGGACAGTATGGCCGAAGAAACCCGCACCTATTTCGCCGGCCTGATCCGCAATAATCTCCCGGCCAAGAGTCTTGTCCAAGCCGACTTCATCTACGCCAATGATCGACTGACCCGGCACTACGGCCTGCCTCCGCTCCAAGGCTCGGCCATGCGTAAAGTCACGCTCCCCGCCGGCAGCCCGTTAGGTGGATTGATCACCCAAGCTGCGATTCTCAAGGTCACGAGCAATGGCACGACGACCTCGCCCGTCATCCGCGGCGCGTGGGTCATGGAACGCATCATCGGTGACCCCGCACCCCCGCCTCCCACTAATGTGCCCGCCGTGGAGCCGGATATCCGTGGCGCCAAATCCATCCGCGACCTACTGGCCCGCCACACGAAGGATCCCTCCTGCGCCAACTGCCATGCCCGCTTTGATCCCGCCGGCTTCGCGCTCGAGAACTTCGACATCCTCGGTGGCTGGCGCCCCCGTTATCGCGGACTGGAACTCGGCGAAAAAGTAGAAGGCATCGACCGAGCCGGACACGATTTCAGCTACACCCTGGCCGACGTCGTCGATGCGGGCGGCAAACTCCGCGACGGCCGGACCTTCAAGGACGTCCGCGAACTCAAGGCCCATTTCGCCGCCGACGACCGCCAACTCGCCCGCAATCTCCTGCATCAGTTCGTCTTGTACGCGACCGGCACGCCAGTGCGCTTCGCCGACCGACCCAAGATCGAAGCCATCCTCGATGCCGGCGCCCAAGAAGGGTATCGCATACGAGACGTGCTTCACGGATTCATCCAAAGCCCCCTCTTCCGCGGCCCCAAGCACTGACCATGAAAGCCCCTCACATCGCGCGTCCGCTCTCGCGCCGCCGCTTCCTTAGCGGAGCCGGGGCGTTCCTCGCGCTGCCGCTTCTGGGTAGCTTCACGCCGGTCTTTGGTCGCGAGAAAACTATCGCGCCTCCGCAGCGCATGCTGCTCATCTCGAATAATCTCGGCGTGCTCCCCACCCAGTTCTTCCCCGCCAAGACAGGCCGTGGCTACGAAGCCTCGCCTTACCTCGCGACGCTGGGCGCCTTCCGCGAGGACTTCACGGTCTTCAGTGGCCTCTCCCATCCTGACGTCACGGGTGGACACAGCACCGAAAACTGCTTCCTGACCGCCGCCCGCGGTCCGACTAAGAGCGGCTTCCGCAACCAGATTTCACTGGACCAGTTTGCCGCCGAAAAAATCGGCCAAGTCACGCGACTCCCGACGCTTAACCTCGGCGTCAATATCGACAAAGCCAACCGCAGCCTCTCTTGGACGCGCGACGGTGTCCTCCTCCCAGCCGAAGACAGCGCCTCCGCCCTCTTTCGAAGGATGTTCCTGCAGGGTAATCCCGCCGAAGTCGCGCGCCAGCTCCACCGCCTCGAGGAACGCGGCAGCATCCTCGACACCCTGCTCGACGATACCAAACGGTACGCCCGCGACCTTGACGGCGCAGACCGTACTCGTCTCGACCAATACCTGACGTCCGTACGCGAGGTGGAAGCCCGCCTGCGGACCGCCCGTGAATGGGAGCTACGTCCCAAGCCTTCGACCGACCAGGCGATGCCGACCGACATCACGGACCGCCAGCTCTTCTTCGCCAAGTTCGACCTGATGCTCTCCATGGCGCAGCTCGCGTTTGAAACGGATTCAACCCGCATTGTCACCTTGATGGTGGATGCCTTCGCCACCCCCGTCTTCAAGCTACATCCGGACCAGAATACGACGGACGGATACCATAACCTGAGCCACCACGGTCAATCCGTCGAAAAGGTCCGCCAACTCAAGGACGCCGACCAGCAGCAGATGACACTACTAGCGAAAGTACTGAACCGTCTCACCGAACACCGCGAAGGCGATCAGCGCCTCCTTGACCGCACGATGGTGCTCTTCGGCAGCAATATGGGAGACGCCAATACCCACGATAACACCAATTTGCCCATTCTGCTCGCCGGCGGAGGCTTCAAGCACGGGCAGCATCTGGCGTTCCGCCGCGAACAGAACACCCCGCTTTGCAATCTGTACGTCTCGATGCTCCAGAAGATGGGCGTCGACGCCGATGCTTTCGGCTCGAGCACAGGACCCCTTGCCGGCCTGAGCTGAACCCTCCTCTCAACGGCAATTCAGTTTTACAAATCCTACCCCTACCATTCTGTCTCCCATTGAGCGTTCAGCCTGCTTAAATACCCCCGCAACCTTGGGACCGCGGCGCTGTCCTAATTAGGCCTTTGCATGCCATCAGCCGATGGCGATAACCAAGGCACCCCACCCCCTTGGCCTCGCCTCTCCGCATCCTGACCTGGCTAGGTCTTTCCCTGACCACCGCCCTTGCCGCCGACCTTAAGCCGGCGGACCTGGAATTCTTCGAGTCTAAGATTCGTCCGGTGCTCGTGGCGGAGTGCTACGAATGCCACGACGCCAAGAAGCAGAAAGGCGACCTGCGCCTCGATTATCGCGATGGCCTGCTTAAGGGCGGCGAAGAAGGCCCGGTGCTCATCCCTCGTGACGCGAAGAAGAGCATCCTGCTCCAGTCCATGGATCACAGCCATGAGACCCTCCAGATGCCCAAAAAGCGCACGAAGCTCGATGCACAGATCATCGCGGACTTCACTGAATGGATTAACCGAGGCGCCCCCGAC
>CAXNEN010000156.1:0-4526 GCA_964201505.1 Opitutales bacterium | reverse complement strand
GAAGACCGGGAGGCCAGCCTTAGCGATGGCCGCGGCGGCATGGTCCTGCGTGGAGAAGATGTTGCACGAGGCCCAGCGTACGTCGGCGCCGAGTTCAGCGAGCGTCTCGATGAGGACGGCCGTCTGGATAGTCATGTGCAGCGAGCCGGCGATGCGGACGCCCTTGAGGGGCTTCTTCTTGCCGTGCTTCTTGCGCAGGGCCATCAGGCCCGGCATCTCGTGCTCGGCGACTTGGAGCTCCTTACGGCCCCATTCAGCGAGACTGAGGTCCGCAACTTTGAAGTCCGTGAATTTCTTAGATGAGGGTGATACGGTGGTGGCCATGGTGTGTGAGTATGAAGTTTTTAGGTTGAAGGAAGGTTACTTGCTGAGGGCCTTGTGGAAGGCCGCCATCTTGGAGGTGACTTCCCAGGGTAGGCCCTTCTTGCCGAAGTGGCCGTAGTGGGTCGAAGCACGGTAGATCGGGCGACGCAGGTCGAGCTGGCGGATGATTTCGGCGGGGTTGAAGAGGAATACCTTCTTCACCGCGTCGAGAATCTGGGCGTCAGGAATCTCGCCCGTGCCGAAGGTATCGAGGTGGATGCTGGTCGGCTCCGGGTGGCCGATGGCGTAGGCGAACTGGAGTTCGCAGCGTTCGGCGGCGCCGGACGCGACGATATGCTTGGCGACCCAGCGGGCCATGTAGGCCGCGGAACGGTCGACCTTGGTCGGGTCCTTTCCGGAGAAAGCACCGCCGCCGTGGCGGCCCATGCCTCCGTACGAGTCGACAATGATCTTACGGCCGGTGAGGCCACAATCGCCCTGGGGGCCGCCGACGACGAAACGACCGGTCGGGTTGATTAGGTATTCGGTCTTCTTGCTGACGAGGGATTTTGGGAGGCTCTTGCGGATGACCTGCTCGATGCAGAATTTTTCAATCTGGCGGTGGGAGACGTCGGCAGTGTGCTGAGTGGAGATGACCACGTTCTCGATGGCGACCGGGCGGCCGTCTTCGTAGCGCACGGCGACCTGCGATTTACAGTCGGGGCGAATCCACTCGGTACCCTTGGCACCGGACTTGCGGAGGCGGGCCAGCTCGCGGTTGAGGCGGTGGGCAAACATGACCGGGGCTGGCATGAGCTCAGGGGTCTCATCGGTGGCGTAACCGAACATGATGCCTTGGTCGCCGGCACCCATCTGGGCGTGCTTCTTACCTTCGGCCTTACGCTCGTCGACGCCCTGGGCGATGTCGGGGGACTGCTTCGTGAGCAGGTTCGTGATGAAGACCTTGTCGGCGTGGAAGACGTCGTCGTCGTTGACGTAGCCGATCTCGCGGATGGCGGCGCGGACGACTTCTTCGAAATTAACCTTCGCCTTCGTGGTGAGTTCGCCAGCGATGACGACGTGGTCGCTCTTGACCAGGGTCTCGCACGCGACGCGGGAGAAACGGTCCTGCGCGAAGCACGCATCGAGGACGGAGTCCGAGATGCTGTCGGCAACCTTATCGGGGTGGCCCTCGCCGACGGATTCGGACGAGAAGATGTAGGAAGCGTGGCTTGCCATAAGACAGGGGAAACAAAAGGGCTTCGGGCGGAAAAGCAAGTAAGCATCCAAGTATCTGGATAGGAAGATACGTCATTGGGGCCTGAAAAGGCCGGCTGCAGGGGGAATGGCTTCGGGTAGGGACGTGATTGCCATCACGTCCGTTCGCGGACGAATCCAGGAAGTCGATAGGGTAAACCAAGGCCCGACGACTCCCCGTCAGCGGCGGCGATAGCAATCGCCGCCCTACCCGAGGCAGAGCCGACCCTGCCCAAACAAAAAGGGCGCCCGGAGGCGCCCTTGGTTTCGGCGAGGCGCCGCGTCAGCCGCCGATCGACTTGAGCGTGACCATATACTCAATCAAGGCGGTGAACTCCTCGACGGTGAGGCCGGCGGCGAGGCCGGCCGGCATCATCGACTGAGGCAGGTTGCGCTGATTACGGACATCGGCGCGCTTGATCTTCGAGACCTGGCCGGCGATGTTGCGCAAAGTGATCACGCCGTCGGCTTCGCCGGTAACGAAGCCCATCTGCTCGGAGTCGTCCTTCATCTGGATGACGAAGGTCTGGAAGCCCTGAGCGACGACCTTATTCGGATCGAGGATGGAATCGATCAGGTACTCGCGCGGGAACTTCGCGCCGGCGGCGCCGAGGTACGGGCCCTTCTGTTCGGCGGCGAGATCGACGGCATGGCAGGCGACGCAACCCTGCTGGGTAAACAGGCGCTGGCCGTTCTTCACGTTACCGCGTCCCTTGAGGGCAGCGTTCGTGACGACCTTGGCGTCGAGCGCGGCGATCTTCTTGCCCTTGCTGGCGACGGAGAGCTTGCCCGCGGCGAGCGCGGCCTTGGCGGCGTTGATCTGGAGGACGTTATCGCCCTTCATGCCTTCTTCGAGCTGCTTATCGAAGCCCGTCAGGCCGAGGTCGCTGATGGCATGGAAGAAGCCGAGGTCGCGCGGGTTCTTGTCGACGTGGGTGCGGACGGATTTCTTCTGCGGGTCTTTCGAGAGCGGGCTGCTCAGCACGTTGAGCAAGGCCTTCCAGAGAATCGTGGAGGCGGCGTCTTCGGCCTTGTTCGCCATGGAGCGGAGCTTGTTCACCTGGTTGCCGCGTTCGGCTTCGTAGATGAAGTCATTGATGGCCTGAGTGGCGGAGGCGGGCGCCTGCTTGTCCTGGGACCAGCCGGCGAGAATCTTCACGCGGGGTTCGAGGCCGGCATCGCCTTCGACCTTGAGCAAGGCCTTGTAGCAATCGAGACGCTCTTCCCACTTCCGGTTAGCCTGGAGGGCGGCGTCGACAAGTAGGGCCATGTCGGCCGGACGCAGGGTCTGCGTGGCCATCGCCAGGCGGAGCGGGTCGAGGCCTTCGAGCTTGAGGTCGGTGATCGCGATGCGGTTCTTGGCCAGGATTTCCAGTGAGGCCATGCGCAGCTTGCTGGGCAGCTTAGCGTAAGCGGCTTCGATACCCTTATGGATGCGCGGCGTGGCGGACCAGGCGTCCGGAATAAAATAAGGACCACGGTCGTCCGGACGGGTGCTCCACCAATCCTTGTAGTTCCAAGGCTTCTCGACGTGGTAGAGGCGAGCGAGCGTCGCGACCGCGCCGAAGCGCACGTCATCATCGCCGCTCAGGCTGAGGGCGAGCAGGCCGTCCACCGCTTCGTCGGAGTGAATACCCTGCAACGCGCGGAAGGCGACGAAACGCTGGGCGGGGTCGGCGAGCGCGGCGAGGCAGGCCTTGGCGTTGCCGAGGCGAGAGAGTGCGGCGATGACGGTGTGCGGGAGGCGGTAGTGTTCGCCAGCGTCGAGCTTCGCTTCGTCGGCGGGCCACTTGGCGGCGGCGGCGAGCATGGCCGGGGCGGCTTCCTTGGCGCCGAGGCGCTGCAGGCCGATGACAGCCTGGAGGCGGACGCGCGGATCGGCGTCGTTCAAGGCGTCGACGAAGAGCTGGACGGGCACGCCTTCGAGCTGCGTGGTGCGGTCAGCGAGTGCGCGCAGGGCGAACTCGCGGACGACGGCATCCTTAGCGAGCGCGACGAGGCCAGCGTTAGCCTTGGCGCCGAGCAGCTGCTTATAGGTGAAGACCGCGGCGACGCGGGCGTAGAGGTGCTCCGAGCTGGACTGCGCAATCGCGAGGACGGGCTCGCCGAGCTCGGCCTTGTTGCGGTCGATGATCTGACGCTGGGTCTCGAGGCGCTGAACGGCGGACTTCGAGGAGAGCTGCTTCACGAGATCGGCGTCGGAGAGTTTGGTGACGTCGACGTAGACGTTAGGCTTCACGTCCTTGGCGGTGATGAGCTGCACGGTGCCGTTCGGGTAGTAGATCGGCTCTTCGACTTCCTTACCGTCCTTCATGACCTTCTTCGACTTAGGCTTACCGTTGCCGAGGTAGCTGAAACCGCCACCGCGCCAATCGGCGAGGAACAGGCGCGAGTTGCCGTCGACGTCGAAGTCGGTGGCACGGGCGACCTTCTCGAAGATCTCCTGTTGCGCAACAAACGTGGCTTCGAAGCGCTTGATTGGGTGGCGATGCAGGGTGCCCGTGGTCCAGTCGCAAGTGAAGAGAGACTCGCCGAAGTCGCCGGGGAAGCCAGGTTCGCTCAGGTAGAGGCCGCCGGTGCCGGAACCACCGCCGTAGTCGGCGAGGGGATGGGCGCCCTCATCGGCGAAGTTCTTGTACAGACGCGGATAGCCCGCGTCAGCCAAGGAGGTAAAGTGGTGGAAGCGGGTGTTCCAGCCCTTGCCGTCGTTGGTGTTATCACGGGAGAAAAGATCGAGGGTCGGGGAGATGGCGACGTCGCAGATATTGCGGGTCATCACGGTGTAGTTCTCGAGCTCGGTGCCGTCCGGGCGGACGCGCATGACGCCGCCGCCATAGAGGGTCACGCGCTTCTTGTCGCCGAGGCCGATGGCGCCGTCGTTGTCGCGAATGAGGCCTGCGCCGAAATCGCCGACAGCGATGTAGAGCCAGCCGTCGATACCCATGCGGGCACCATTGGTGGTGTGG
>CAXNEN010000155.1:0-4547 GCA_964201505.1 Opitutales bacterium | reverse complement strand
CTTGTCACCGTGTCCCCTTGCCCACGTGTCCCCTTATACGAACACTCCTCCGCCCATGAGGATGCGGTCGTGGTAGACGGCGAGGACCTGGCCGGGCGCGAGGCCACGCTGGGTCTCGGCGAAGCGGAGGCGGACGGTGCCGTCGGCCTGCGGGATGAAGCGGGCGGGCGTGGCTTTGTCGCGGTAACGCACGCGGGCGAGGATGTCCTGTTCGCCGCTGACGGTCTGATTGATCCAGGTGAAATCATGCGCAATAGCTTCGCTGGTGTAGAGCCACGGCGCGTCCGGCTTGTCGAAGGCGACATACAGCGTATTGGTCGCGAAGTCTTTCTTCACGACGACGAAGTATTCGTTCTCGGTGTTGGATGGCAGGCCGATGCCCTTGCGCTGGCCGATGGTATAGCGATGGAGGCCGCGATGCAGGCCGATTTCCTTGCCGGTGGCGTTCACGACCGGGCCGGGCGAATCCGGGATATGGCGCTCGAGGAAATCCTGGACGGGAATCTGGCCGAGGAAGCAGATGCCTTGGCTGTCTTTGCGTTCCGCGTTCGGCAGCTTTGCGTCCGCCGCGAGTTTGCGTACTTCAGGCTTCAGCAGTTCGCCGATCGGAAAAATCGCCTTCGCAAGCTGCTCTTGGCGCAGTAGCGCGAGGAAGTAGGACTGGTCCTTATTCGGGTCGAGGCCTTCGAGCAGGTCGAACGTCCCATCGGTGTTCTCGCGGAGCCGCGCGTAATGGCCCGTCGCGATGACGTCGAAGCCGTCCTTGATCGCCCTGCGCAGGAAGACGCCGAACTTCATCTCGCGATTGCAGATGATGTCGGGGTTCGGGGTTAGTCCTTGGCGATAGCCGTCGACGAGGTACTGGACGACCGTGTCGCGGTAGTCCTGGACGAGGTCGATGATCCGGAAGGGCAGGCCGAGGTGCTCGGCGACGGCCTGGGCGTTGCGGACGTCGTCCTCCCAGGGGCATTCGCCGGGGAAGGGCAGGCCCTCCTCGTTCATCCAAGTCCGGAAGTAGGCGGCATGCACCTCATGCCCTTGCTGCTTGAGCAGAAGGGCCGCCACGGCGCTATCAACGCCGCCGGAGAGGGCTACCAGGACCTTGGACATCGGAGGGCAAGGTAGGGCGGGGAAGGGCGGGGATACAGATTAATTGAAGGGGTAGGGGCAGGGGTAGGGGTAGCTAAGACAAACTTACTGAAGCCCTTGGTCGCCTGCATTTCCAACCCCTACCCCTACCCCAACCCCTATCCCTTTGTGGTCTCATATCGCTTTGCTCTCCCGCCTTGGGCATGTTTTCCTCCTTCCATGCGTATCGGCATCCTTTTTCTTTTACTTGGTCTTCTCCCCCTCTCGGCGCAAAACGCGCAGCTCGCTGGCATGCAGCAGGACCTGGCGGAACTCCGCACCGAGGTCGAAAAACTGAAGCTGGAGAATGCGGACCTGCGCGCAGCGCTGAATCGCCAGAAAGCTGGTCAAGGTCAGGCTGCCGCGACGGCCGAAACGCTGGCCAAGACTCGGGCCGAAACCCTCAATGAAGTCGATCGTCGCCTGAAGCTCCACACCGATGAAGTGAACGCCGCCCTCGCTGAACTCACCCGCCAGGTGAACGCCGCCCTCGGCAAGACCGGCGCCACGCCGACGGCGAAGTCCAGTAAGCCGGCCGCGCAGACCGAAGCCCCCGCGGCGGCCGATGAAGTCGCCCCTTCCGGCATTCCCCAGACCGGCATCAAGTACCGCGTCAAATCCGGCGATACGGTTACGAAAATCGCCCTGCGCAACGGCTCCAAGGTCGATTGGATTCTGAAAGCGAATAACCTTTCCTCGCCTGCCGCCCTGAAAGCGGATGTCGAAATCTTCATCCCGCAGGCAGAAACCCCAGCTCGCTGATCTCTTTAAACAAGCCTCATGGCCACTCCTCCTAAGAAATCCCTCGGTCGCGGTCTCGGTTCCCTTATCGGGGCTGGCGTGACCAAGCCCGCCCAGCCGATCGCCGCGCCCGTAACGACCGCCGCCCCTGTCGCGCCGGGTCTCCAGCTACAGGAACTACTGCTCACTTCGATCGTCCCGAATCCCCGTCAGCCGCGCCGTGATTTCGACGATGCTCAGGTGAAGGAACTCGCCGACTCCATCCGTTCCGAAGGCCTCCTGCAGCCGATTGTCGTCCGCAAGGTGAAGGATGGATTCGAACTCATTGCTGGTGAACGCCGTTTCCGCGCCTTCAAGTTGATTGGCCAGAAGACCATCACCGCCCGCATCCTCGAGGCCAGTGACGCTTCCAGCGCCGTGCTCGCGCTCATCGAGAACCTGCAGCGCGCTGACCTCAACGCCATCGACGAAGCCTTGGGCTTCGCTTCACTCATGCGTGACTTCAGCCTCACGCAGGAAGCCGTCGCCGACCGTCTCGGGAAGCCGCGTGCCAGCATCGCAAACAGCGTCCGTCTCCTCGCCCTCGACAACGAGCTTCAGGCCTACGTGCGCAAGGGTCAGCTTTCCGCCGGCCACGCCAAAGCCTTGCTTGGGATCGAGAACGTCGCCCACCGCGTGCAGGTTGCCCGTCTCGTGATCGAGAAGGGACTTTCTGTTCGCGCCACCGAAGCCGAGGTCAAGAAACTCGCTTCGACCAAGAAGGCCGATCGCAAGCAGACCGTCCAGACGGTCGTCGCCGACGTCCAGAAGCGCCTCGCGTCCCATTTTGCTTCGCCGGTCTCGGTCGTCCGTAAGGGCACCAAGGGAAGCATCTCGATTCCTTTCAGCAGCGACGACGAACTCGCCCGCCTGCTGGAGAAGATTGGGATCAAACTCTAAGTGGGCACGTGGGCAAGGTGACACGGTGACACGGGGTGATGCGGCGGCATTGCCGCCCCTTAGAAAGGAAGACTTCCGCCTCGCTTGGTGGGGTAACCCCCTTGTCCCCGTGTCACCGTGCCAGCGTGTCCCCTGCGCTTTAAACGCTCAGTTCCGCTGCGCGGAACTTAGTGCTTAAAGTGGCGCATGCCGGTGAAGACCATCGCCATGCCACGCGCGTCGGCGGCGGCGATGACGTCGGCGTCCTTCACGGAGCCTCCCGGCTGGATGGCGCAGGTCGCGCCCGCGTCGGCCGCGGCGAGCAGGCCGTCAGGGAAGGGGAAGAAGGCGTCGGAAGCGATGGCGGAGCCGTGCAGTGAGAGCTTGGCTTCGCCGGCCTTCCAGACTGCGATGCGCGAAGAATCGATACGGGACATCTGCCCAGCGCCGACGCTGAGCGTGCGTTCCTTGCCGGCGTAGACGATGGCGTTGGACTTCACGTGGCGCACGACGCGCCAGCCGAAGAGTAGGGCGGTCATTTCGTCGGCCGTCGGGGCACGCTTGGTCACGATCTTGAAGTCGCGCGGGTTGGCGGGCTTCTGGTCGCGGTCCTGGACGAGGACGCCGCCGATGACGGCGCGGACTTCGCGGAGGGTGTCGGCGCGCAGGCCGACCTTGGCACGCATGAGGCGGAGGTTCTTCTTCTTGCCGAAAATCGCGAGGGCGTCGGCGTCGAACTCCGGCGCGATGATGACTTCGGAGAAGATTTCCGCGATGGCCTCGGCGAGGCCCTTGTCGACGGTGCGGTTGGCGACGATGATACCGCCGAACGGGGCCTGCTTATCGGTCTCGAAGGCCTTGTGCCAGGCCTCGAGGAGCGTGTCGGCTGAAGCCACGCCACAAGGGTTGGTGTGCTTCAGGATGCAGATCGTCGGGCGCTCAAACTCGCCGATGAGGTAGGTCGCGGCGGTGATATCGAGAATGTTATTATAGCTGAGTTCCTTGCCCTGGAGCTGTTCGAAGGCCTCGTGGAATGAGCCGTAGAGCGCGGCCTGCTGGTGCGGGTTCTCGCCGTAGCGGAGACGCTGGGCGATGGGCAGGGTCGACGTGAAGCGCGAGGGCAGTCCGAGGACGTTGCCGGCGCCGGGCTGGGCCTGGGACTCGAGGTAGTTGGCGATCGCGGCGTCGTAGGCGGAGGTGCGCTGGAAGACCTTGAGGGCAAGTTCGCGGCGGAGTTCGCCGAGGGTCTCGGGGGCCTTCATCGCAGCGAGCACGCGCTCGTAGTCGGCGGGGTCGGTGACGACCGAGACGGAAGCATGATTCTTGGCCGCGCTGCGCAGCATGGACGGACCGCCGATGTCGATATTCTCGATGGCGTCCTCGAACGAGCAGTGGGGCTTCGCGACGGTAGCTTCAAACGGGTAGAGGTTCACGACGACGAGGTCGATGAGGTCGATGCTGTGCTTCTTGGCTTCGTCGAGGTGCTCCTGCGAATCGCGACGGCAGAGGAGGCCGCCATGGACCTTCGGGTGCAGGGTCTTCACGCGGCCTTCCATGATCTCGGGGAAGCCCGTGTGTTCGCTGACGTCGGTCACCGGCAGGCCGGCGTCGCGCAGCATCTTCGAGGTGCCGCCGGTCGAAAGGAGCTTATAGCCGTGTTCCTTGACCAGGGCCTGAGCGAAGGGCAGGAGGCCGGTCTTGTCGCTGACGGAGAGAAGGGCGAGAGGCATGGTGAACGAAAGGGGTAGGGGTAGGGGGAG
>CAXNEN010000154.1:0-4562 GCA_964201505.1 Opitutales bacterium | reverse complement strand
CAGCAGCAGCCGGGGTAAGCGAGGCGAAGCCGCGAGGGGGCGCGTGGGCACGGTGACATGGGGGCATGGGGCGCAAACGAGAGGCCCGGAGGCTCGGTTGATCAGATGAGAGCACCACGAACTCAAAGGGAAACCGGAGACCGGATGATAGGCTGGGGATATATGTCCGAAGCTAACTTCCCGGTTTCCGGTCTCCCTTTGAGCGAGCGTTCGCTCTGGGCAACGGCTCAACCGGCCAACTGGCCAACTCCTACCCGCTTACTTCTTCGGTTTTATTTTCGGTGCGCAGGCGCAATCGCCGGCGCAGCCGCCTTCCTTACGACGGCGGGCCGCGGCGAGCCAGCGGCGGATCAGCCAGCCGGCAGCGACACCCACCACCGCCCCGACAATGACAGCTTCGAGATTCATGAGAGGCGGATGACGACCTGATAGACGGCCGTCCCGGCGAGCCAGGCGAGGGCCGTCATGTAGACAAAGGATCCGGCGGCCCACTTCCAACCGCCGGTCTCCTGGGCGAGCGTCGCGATCGTCGGGCCGCACTGCGAGCAAAGGGCGAAGAAGACCATCAGCGCAAGCACCGCGGCGAGGGAGAAGATCGGGGTGCCGGCGCGCGGCCCCTCGGACCACTTCGCGTCCTGCATGGCCTTGAGGAGATGCTGGCTATCGGCCTTCGCCCCTTCGCCGACGGAGTAGGTCACGCCAAGCGTAGAGACGATGACCTCGCGAGCCGGGAAACTCGCCAACACGCCGACGGTGATCTTCCAGTCGAAGCCAAGTGGATCAAAGACCGGCTGCACCGCTTTACCAAAGCGTCCCATGTAGGACTGTTCGACGTAGGCGGCCTGCACCTGGGCTTTCACCACCTCTTCGGCGGCCGTCGGGTTGGCCGCCTTGATACGGTCGGCGACCGATGCGTCGCGGGGGAAATAGGAAAGCGCCCACACGATGATCGTGATGGCGAAGATGACCGTGCCGGCCTTCGAGACGAACTCGGCGGCATTCTGCCACATCCGCCAGAGGACGTCGCGCGGCTTGGGCATCTGATAACGAGGGAGCTCGAGGACGAACGGCTGCGGCTTTACCTTGAGCACGAGTCGGGTGAGCACGAACGCGGTCGGGACGGCGAAGAGCAGGCCGACACAGTGCATGCCGATCATCACGACGGATTGCCAGCCCGGACCATAGAGCGGACCGATGAAGGCGGCGCACATCAGCGCATAGACCGGGAAGCGGGCCGAACAACTCATGAACGGCACCACGAAGGCGGTCGCGAGGCGGGCCTTGGGGTCTTCAATCGTGCGGGTGGAAAGCAGGCTCGGAATTGCGCAGGCAAAACCGGAGAGCAACGGCACGAAGCTCTTCCCGTTGAGGCCGCACCAGCTAAAGAGACGGTCCATGATGAACGCAGCTCGCGCCATGTAGCCGCTGTCTTCGAGGATCCCGATGAAAAGGAAGAGAATCAGGATTTGCGGCAGGAAGACCAAGAAGGCCCCGACACCCCCGATGATGCCGTCAGCCAAAAGGCTTTGGAGCATCGGGTAGGTGTCGAACTGCGGTGCGACGACAGCTTTCGTCCAATCCACTCCGGCCTGAATCCACTCCATCGGGAACTTCGCCAGCCAGAAAACAGAGCCGAAGAAACCGAGCATGATTCCCAGGAATAGAACTGGGCCGAGAAAGCGGTTCAGAAGCAGGCGGTCGACGGCGGCACTGCGACCGGCTTTACCCAAGCCTTCGATCACCACGCCTTCGAGGATGAGGCGCAGGTGTGCGTAGTGCACGAGCGGCTCGGCGGCCATGGGGTTGTAGCCAGAATTACGGACGCGATCGCGGGCGGAGCGGAGGGTCTTCTCCCGCTGGGCGATAGTCCAACCCAGGCGGGCGGCAGTGGAAGGATTCGTATCGAAGAGCAGCCGCTGCGCATCGGCATCCGAGACCGACTTGCCCGTGCCGCCGGCGGCCGCCGCCGCGACATCGGCGAGGGCCGCGGCAATGTTGGTCGGCCAGGCGACGCGCTTCAGCTGCGTCTGCTGAGCGATGGCCCGGGCGATGGCCCGACGCACGTCAAGGATGCCTTCGCCCTTCCAGGCGGATGACAGCACGACCGGCACGCCGCCCAGGCGGCGAGAAAGTAGTTCGGTGTCGATGCGGAGGCCTTGCTCCTTGGCGACATCGGCTTGGTTGAGGACGATGACCGCCGGACGGCCGAGCTCGGCCACCTGCGAGGCGAGGAAGAGATTGCGGAGCAGGTTGGTCGCGTCGACGACGAGTACCACCGCATCCGGACAGCGATCGCCCGCGATGTTGCCGGAAAGGGCGTCGATGACGACTTGCTCGTCAGGCGAAGCGGCGGCGAGCGAGTAGAGTCCGGGCAGGTCGACGAGCTCGACCTTCTGTCCGTCGCCGAGATCGCACGTGCCGGACTTCCGGGCGACGGTGACGCCCGGGTAATTACCGACGCGCTGACGCAAGCCGGTCAGGGCGTTGAAGAGCGTCGACTTGCCGGTGTTGGGGTTACCGACGAGCGCGACCAAGAGGCCTGCTTCGGGAGTGCTCACGGCTGGCGCGGTCGTTGGATGGGACAGTCGGCGGAAACGTCGACGATTAGGTTTTCGGCCTCGGCAAGGCGGAGGCTGACGACTTGGCCGCCGAACTCGATGGCAAGGGGGTCGCCGAGCGGCGCCCGGCGGATGAGCTTGAGGACCATGCCAGGGAGCAGCCCGAGAGCCATCAGACGCTGATCCACCCCGCGCTCGGGATTGAGCGAGGCCAGCTTGCCGAATTGGCCGGGTAGAAGTTGGGAAAGCGGAGTCATTCTAATTGAGAATGAGTCTCAAAACTAGGCCTTAGACCCCCTTTGTCAACGCCGACCGTCTGGAGGGCACCCATTTGCATTACCGGCTCCCCCTCCCCCCCATTCCCCGCTTATAACCCCTTCCGATGCACGAACTGACCCCAGCCGTCGAATCGCCAGCCAAGCATACCGAGCGCGACCATGGGGGCATGGCCGGCCACCCCCGAGGGTTGAGCATGCTCTTCTACGCCGAGATGTGGGAACGGTTCTCCTACTACGGCATGCGAGCCATTCTCCTGTTGTTCATGATTGCGCCCTCGGCGATGGGCGGGATGGGCATGGACCAAAAATCAGCCGCGGTGATCTACGGGAACTACACCATGGCGAGCTACATGGTCTGCATCCTGGGGGGCTACCTCGCGGATAACTTTATCGGGGCTAGGCGGGCGGTCCTGATTGGCGGACTCGTCATTACCGCCGGTCATTACTGCCTGGCCTTCGCCTCCGAACCGACCTTCTACGCGGGGCTCATCCTTGTCGCGCTCGGCACCGGCTTACTCAAGCCGAGCATCAGCACACTCGTCGGCGGTCTCTATTCGCAGGGCGACACGCGTCGCGACGCCGGCTTCTCGCTCTTCTACATGGGCATCAACCTCGGGGCCTTCGCCGCGCCGTTGGTGGTCGGCTGGCTGGCGCAAAGCGACCAGTTTAAGACGCTGCTGACCGGCTGGGGATTCGACCCGCTGCACAGCTGGCACTGGGGATTCGCCGCCGCCGGCGTCGGCATGACGATCGGCATGGGCGTCTATCTCCGGCGACTCCACTGGCTGGCCCATATCGGCCAGGCGCCGGCGGCGGGCACGCCCCGTCCCTGGGACCGGCTCGCCTTGGTCACGATCGGTACCGCCGCCCTGCTCGGCGTCATGATCGCCTCGGATTACTTCCCGTGGATCAACCCCATCGTCTTTGCGTTGCCGTTCGTCGGCGTCATCTGGTTCGGCGTCGTGCAAAGGGATCAAGACAGCCGACGCATCGCGGCGATTCTGGTCTTCTTCATCTGCGCGATCCTGTTCTGGACGGTCTTTGAGCAAGCCGGCTCGTCGCTGACGCTGTTCGCGGATGAACTCACGCGCAACGAGCTATTCGGTTACGCCTTCCCGTCATCGTGGTTCCAGTCGGTGAACTCGCTCTTCGTCATCGCGCTGGCGCCACTGTTCGCCTGGCTCTGGATTAGCCTACGAGAGCGTCAGCCTTCGATTCCCATGAAATTCGTCTGGGGTCTGATCTTCCTCGGACTCTCGTTTGCGCTGCTCGTACCGGCGGCGCAGCTCACCGCCGCCGGCAAAGTCAGCCCATGGTGGCTGATCGGCGTCTACTTCCTCCAGACCATCGGCGAACTCTGCCTGAGCCCCGTAGGACTAAGCGCAATGACCAAGCTCGCGCCCGTGAAACTGACTGGGCTCGTCATGGGCATCTGGTTCCTCGGTACCGCGCTCGGCAATAAGCTCGCGGGCGTGGTGGCCGGCGAATTCAACGCCAAGGACCCGCAAGCGCTCGCGCACTTCTTCTGGCAACAGGCGCTGCTCGTCGGGGGCATGACCGTGCTGCTGCTCGTACTCGTACCGTGGGTGCGCCGGTTAACCGGCGAACACAAGTCGCCGGATCAGAGCTCGGCCTGAACGCGCACGGACACCGGACAGTGGTCCGAACCAGTGACCTGGTCGTGGATGTCTGGCTGCGAATACTTGAGGCCGTCAGAAGTTAGGCA
>CAXNEN010000153.1:0-4578 GCA_964201505.1 Opitutales bacterium | reverse complement strand
GTCCGCGAAGACGTTGGCGGACGAACCACGTGCTGGTCACCCGAGCGGCAGGTGCTGGGCGTCGAACGCCGTTGACCTTCCGCGCGCCCGCGCGAATTTGAACCCATGCGCGTCACCGGCGGCATCGCCCGAGGTATCCAGCTCCGCGTCCCCACGCAGGGCGGCATACGCCCGGCCACTGATTATATCCGCGAGGCGGTCTTCAACTCACTGGCGGCGTTCGTGCCTGGTACCGCCGTACTCGACCTCTTTGCTGGCACTGGTGCCTATGGACTCGAATCGCTCAGCCGCGGCGCCCTGCGAGCGACGTGTGTGGATGAGCGTATCGGTGCCGAGCTCACGGCCAACGCCGCCGCGGTCGCGAAGTCGATGGGCGTTGCCGAACTTCCTTTCACCAAGATTACCGGCGACGCGACCAAACCCGGAGTGGCCGATGGCCGCTTCGACCTGGTCTTTGCCGATCCGCCGTGGGAACTCTGGCAGACCAAAGGCGCCGAGATTGCCGCGACGGCGGTGAGCTACGCGGAAGACGGCGCGCATGTGCGCGTGATTCTTGAAGCGCCTGGGGGCTATGAAGTACCAATCCCTGAAGGATGGAAGCTCCGCAAGGTCATCGGTAAAGGCAAAGGCCAGCCCGCCGCGTCGGTCCTTGTCCGCAAGGCCGCGGAGTGATCAGCCGCCGACCGGACGGTGCTTTTTCCAAGCGCGTAGTTGCGCGAGCAGGAGACCGCCACCGACGAGGCAGGCAGCTTCGACGCGCAAGATGCGATCGCCGAGATGCTGCAGGGCAAAGCCGTCCGCACGGAGGAGGGGGCGCTCTTTATCCGACCAACCTCGTTCGGGGCCGATGGCTAGGAAACCTTCGCGGGCGTCCGCCGGAGCGGTTTCGCCGAGTGCACCAGTTGCTTCGTAAGGATCCAACGCGACCTTCCAGCCTGCGGCGGGCAACCGGGCGAGCGCTTCGGCGAGCGAAGCCACGCGGATGACCTCAGGCACGAGGGTCGAGCAGGCCTGTTCCGTGCCCTTGCGCGAAGCGTCGAGGTATTCGCCGTCTTTCCATAAAGAGCTCGCGAGATAACCCGGGTCACCTTTGTCCGCCTCGAAGAAAATCATGCGCGCGGCGCCGAGGCTGGCGAGGTCGTGCAGGACCTTCTTGGCCGTTTGCGGACGTGGAAGGCCAATGAGTACCGTCAGTGGCAAGCGTGCCTGTACGGACTTTTCCCAGACGACCGAGAAGCGGAGGACGGTGGCCGTCGCCGCCACCGTGGCGAGGCCGCGCAAGCCACCGGCGATGCCGACATGGAACGTTTGACCCACGCGGAGGCCGACGGTACCGAGCAGGTGCGTGGTCCGGGCGTCGGCCAAAGGGAGGCCCGCGCTGACTTCAGGCTCCGTAATCAGGACGAGGTTCACGGCTTCTAACCTGAACGCCGGCGGGGGTCTGGCGAGAGGGAAGGGAGGCTACGCTTGCGAAGTCGGCCTAGTTTCCTAGGGTGCGGTCATGGACCTTTCGGAACTACGTAAGGAGTACGCTACCCACGGCTTAGATCGGCACGAGTTGCTCGATTGCCCTCTCGCGCAGTTCAAGGCGTGGTTTCATCAAGCCAAGGATGCGGGGGTCAATGAACCCAACGCCATGGTGCTCTCTACGGTCGACGTCTCCGGGGCTCCGACCGCCCGCGCCGTTTTGCTGAAGGCCGCCGACGAGCGTGGCTTCTCCTTCTTTACTAACTATCATAGCCGCAAAGGGGAGCACCTAGCCAAGGACCCCAGGGTTTCGCTGGTTTTTCCTTGGTTCTCCTTGGAGCGTCAGATTCACATAAGTGGCTCGGTGATAAAGACTTCCGACGAAGAATCCCTGGCCTATTTCGCGCGGCGGCCGTACGGAAGCCAGCTGGGCGCCCTGGCCTCGGACCAGAGCCGGCTGATCCCTGATCGGCAGCACCTCGAGGCCCGGTTGGCTGAGTTGAAGGCCCAATACCCCGAAGGCCAGGTCCCCAAGCCTACTAACTGGGGTGGCTACCGGGTGATTCCCGACCATTTCGAGTTCTGGCAAGGCCGCCTCAACCGCCTGCATGACCGCTTTGTCTATATTAAAAAGGGCGGAAGCTGGCAGATTAGCCGCCTCGCCCCGTAGTCCCAGCCTAGATTAGTGTTGCTAATGATGCCCCCTCTGGCGGCTTACTCTGGGCGTACTTCTGTGCTGGTGGTTGACCATCCTGATAGGAATCATTCACAAACCTTTTCCTGCGTCTAATGCGCTCTCTTTCCTTCATTGGTCTCTTTGCCCCCGTGGTCGTTTTTGCTAACTCCGAAGGAGTGAAAGCCACGGCCACGGACCTCTTCACCATCGCGGGCTTACCAATCTCGAATTCGATCCTCACCACCTGGATCATTGCCGCCCTCATCCTCATCGCTGTGCGCCTCGCCGTGGGGACCCCGAAACTCATCCCAGGTAAGGGTCAAGCCGTCGTGGAAGGCATGGCACAGGGCCTGCGCGACGCCCTCGAGCCGGTTGTTGGCAAGCAGATGATTGGGAAGACCTTCCCCCTCCTCTGTGGCTTCTTCGTCTTCATCCTCCTGATGAACTGGAGCGGCCTGCTACCCGGCGTTGGGACGATTAAATATTTAAACGACGGCCACTGGCTTGAAGCCATCCGCCCGGCCAACTCGGACCTGAACACCACGCTCGCGCTGTCGATCATCTCTTTCCTCGCGTGGACCTACTTCGTACTGCGTTACGCAGGCCTCAAGGCCCTCATCTTCGACCTCTTTGGAAACAAGGCTGACCGGAAGGAAATCGGCTTGGTTATGTGGATTATGCTCAGTTTCATCTTCCTCGGTGTCGGGGGTATCGAGGTCGTCTCTATTGCCTTCCGCCTCATCTCCCTTTCGTTCCGACTCTACGGTAACGTCTTCGGGGGCGAAAACCTCATCCACGCACTCGGCGGCATCGCCCCTTACGTCGTCCCTGCCATTGCCGGCCTTCTCGAAGTCCTCGTGGGTCTCATTCAGGCCTTCGTCTTCACTTTACTCTCCGCCGTCTACATCGGGCTTATCTGTAATCACGAGGGTGGCCACGACGACGAGCACGCCCATTGATTCCTTTCACTTTCGAGGCGTGCGACATGCTGGGAATCCCCCGGCGGTGCGTTGAGAAAAAACCAAAACACAAAATAACATGATCATCGCAGAAATCACTGGTTCCCTCCCCGCCGCCTTCGGCTGTCTCGGCGCCGCTCTCGGCGTAGGTCTCGTCGGCGCCAAGGCCGTCGAGTCCGTGGGTCGTAATCCCGATGCCTCCGGCAAGATCCTCGTCCAGGCTATTCTGGGCATGGCTCTCGCTGAAGCCGTCGCGTTCTACGCGATCTTCCTCGCGAAGTAACCGGTCACGTGGCGTGGCCCCGCAAGGGGCCCGCCACTTCTCTTTCCCTGCGCAGAAAATAAAAAACTCTAAGTCCACACCATGACCTTCCTCTCCGCTCTCCTCGCCGCCGACACCGCCAAGGCCGCCGCCCCCGGCGCTCCTTCGTCCGGCCCGCTCGGCGATATCATTGAGACCTTCGGTAACTTCGGCGTCGATGCCCCGCACCTGATCATTCAGCTGATCAACTTCGCGATCCTGGCCTTCGTCCTTTATCGCTTCGCCATCAAGCCGGCTCTGGGCCAGATGGAAGAACGCAACCGCCTCATCGAAAAGGGTCTCGCGGATGCCCAAGCCGCGACGCAGCGACTCGCCGAAGCCCAGAAGGCTTCCGATGCCAAGTTGAATGCCGCTGCCGACGAAGCTTCCAAGATCCTCGCCGACGCCCGTACCGTCGCCAAGGCCGCCATCGAAGCCTCTCGCGCCGAAGCCCAGGCCGCCCAGACCGAAGTCATCGCCAAGGCCACGGCCGCCATCGAAGCCGATCGCGTGAAGATGATGAACGAAGTCCGCGGCGAAGTCTCCCGCCTCGTGGTCGAGACCGCCGCCAAGGTGCTCGAACAGAATCTCGACGACTCCATGCGCGGTCGCCTCAACGAGGCCGCCGTCAAGCAGCTCGCCCGCTAAGCCTTTCCTCTTCCGATGTCCGCCGCCTCCGTCCGAGCCGAAGCCAAGCGCCTCCTCGCCATGTCCCTTGAGGACGGCGTGGTCTCCGCCGACTTGGTCGGAGCCGTGCTCGCCGCACTCACGAAGTCCCGCGCGTCCCACCAGCTCCGCCCGCTCCTCCGCACCTACCTCGCGAACATCCGTCGCGAGCTCGCCCGTGGCGAAGCCCGTATCGAGCACGCCGGTCCGCTCGCCACGGCTGAGGCCGACGCGATTGCCGCACACTTCTCCAAACTCCTCGGACGTACCGTCCGCCCAGTTGCCCGTCGTAACGACGCGCTCCTCGCCGGGTTCCGCGTGCGTGTCGGTGACGACGTCACCGACCTCACGGCCTCGCTCCGCCTGGCCAACCTCGCCAAGTCCCTTTCCTGAACTCCTCCCCCAACCTTAACCCGATTTACTAAACACCATGAGCAACGCGATCGACCAGATCCAAAAAGCCATCGCCGGCCTTGATACCCGCGCCGGCAAATCCAACGTCGGCACCA
>CAXNEN010000152.1:0-4579 GCA_964201505.1 Opitutales bacterium | reverse complement strand
ATTGGCATGCTGCTGCCGACGAACAGGCGGTCGTCCGGGCCGAGGGCTTCGTCGAGCAACGCGACGACGCGGCCCTCGAAGGGCCAGTCGACGTTTACGATGCGCGTGAGTTTCTTGGCGGCGGCTTTCTGGGCCGTCTGCCAGGCCTTAGCGTATGCGGTGCTGTGGTGTGCGACATCATCGCCCGAAGGGACGAGCTGGCCATCGAGGCGACTCCATCGTGAATGGGTCGGGTCGGTGTTCTCGCCGGCCCGGCCGAGCTGCAGCGCGGTGATATCGCCGTCCTTAATCCATGCGCGCAGGACCTTACTGGTCGGGAGCGGGCCGACGAAAACGGCGGCCTGCGGACGCAACGCCTTGGCGGCTTTGGTGTCGCGGAGGATGAGGTCATAGCCCGAGACAAGTGCAGTATCGCCGGCGAGGTCGCCGCGCAACGTGCCGGCGCCGTCGGCGAGGATTGGCCAGCCGGTCAGCTGGGAAAGTTCGCGCAGGGCCGCGGCGCTTTCGTCGCGATCCTCAAAGGCGTGTGGGCCGACCACGATGACGCCGCGTTCGGTCTTCGGCAGCAGGCTGGCCACCGTGGCGGGCGTGAGGGTCGGTCGGACGACTCCGCAGGGCGGCACGTCCGTGAAGGTCTCGAGGTTAAGGCCCTTGGGCGCCTTGAAGCCCTTTTCGGCGTCGGTGGTGGCGAGAGGGTCGCGGAAGGGTAGATTGAGGTGCACCGGGCCAGCCAAAGGGCCTTGCGCTCGCTGCCAGGCGTCGACCAAGAGTTGGCGCCAGTGGCGGAGCAGGGTAAGATTGGTGCCGGGCACGGCGGCTTCGGTGGCCCAGACGGGATACGCGCCGAAGATGCCGTTCTGGGTGATCGTCTGGCCGGAGTGGCATTCACGGAGTTCGGGCGGACGGTCGGCGGTTAGGACGAGCAGGGGTGTGGCCGAAAGGCGGGCTTCGATGACGGCGGGCAGGTAGTTGGCAGCCGCGGTGCCAGAAGTGCAGAGCAGGGCGGCGGGCAGGCCAGTGGCCTTGGCGAGGCCGAGGGCGATGAAGCCGGCCGAACGTTCATCGAGCGCGACCGTCACCTGCAGGCCGGCGGATTCGGCGAAGGCGTGAGCTAGCGGCGTCGAGCGCGAGCCAGGCGAGATAACCACGTGGGTCAGACCAAGCCGGCGGAGCGTGCGCACGCCGACGTCGGCCCAGAGGGCGTTCGTGTTTAGGTGCTTCGTCGCGCGGGCCATAGGCACAGGCAATCCAGCAAGGGCGGGGCTGTCCAGCGTGGGCTTGGTTTTGGGTTTAAGCCCGACCGATTAGCCCTAAGTTTTAACGTCAAATGGAGGTCTTGCTGCATCTGTTCCCCTTGCTTGGGGCCTTTGCGTTCACGGGCATCCTGATCCATGCAATCTTCTGGGGCATGACATTCACCGTCGACGAAGCCTTTGTGCGTGTGCGCTTCTACGGCTGGACCGCGCGTAAGGTCGCGCTGCGCGATATCGAATGGGCGGCGCAGGATTGGTGTTTCTGGAATGAGCATTACACCAATACTGTGAACCCCAAGAAGATGATTCTACTCCACCGTCACACTGGCGCCTTCAAGGATTTCCTCATCAGCCCGCCTTCGCCGCAAGCGTTCCTTCAGGAACTCGCCGTGCGCGGCGTCACGGTTCGATAAACTTTATGCGTACACTCTTCAGCTTCGGATTAATGACCATCGCCTCCCTGGCGGCGGAGACGCCGCCATTCTTTGCGATGGATACCGCCGCTCGTCTCGAGCCGGCGGAATGCGCGCAGGTGCTGGCCGATCTGGGTTATGCGGGCTTGGGCGGGCGCCCAGCCACGGCTAAGGCTCACGCCGCGGCGTTGAAGGCCAAGGGCCTGGTCTTCTTTAACGGCTACCACGTCACAAATTTCTCTCATGCGCAGACGGCCATGTCGGCTGACCTGAAGAAGGCCGTCGATGACTTAGCGTCGGCGGGCGGCTCCGTGCTTTGGCTGGGCATCAATAAGGTCGATTTCCCGATGGGTATCAAATTGCCCCCAGAATATGGAGATACCATCGTCGTGCCTCAACTCCGCCAATTGCTGGCCTATGCGAAGCCGAAGGGCGTGAAGATTTCGCTCTATCCCCATGGGGGTTTCTGGGCCGAGAAGTTTGAAGTCTGCGTGCGTGTCGCCGAGAAGGTCGACGACAAGGCGCTCGGCGTAACGTTCAATCTCTGCCACTGGCTGAAAATCGAAGGCTCCGAGCGCGATCCGTTGCCGCTGATCAAGGAAGCATTACCGCGATTGAACTTCATCACGATCAACGGTGCCGACACCGGCGACACGCAGAAACTCGGTTGGGATAAGCTGATTCAGCCGCTGGGACGAGGGTCGTATGACGTGGCGTCGCTGGTCACCAAGGTTCGGCGGGCTGGCTATCGCGGTCCGTTTGGTTTCCAAGGATACGGCATCAAGATGGACCCCAAGGAACTCCTCAAGGAGACCATGGAAGGGTGGCAGAAGATCGTGAGGTAGGGCGGCCATTGCCATGGCCGCCGTTCGCAACGGCACGTGCGTTGAGCCGGGCAAGTTTATCGACCCTACGACGTCAGTCCGCCCACGGACGTGATGGCAATCACGTCCCTACCTTAGGCCCCAGCTAATCATCCGGTCTCCCTTTGAACCAGCTGCATCGGGTAGGGCGGCCATTGCTATGGCCGCCGTTCGCCTAGGGCAGCACGCGGTGCTGCCCCTACCTCGATTCATACTATGTCGTGACGCGGTCCCGACCCTACCTATTGAAGCTCGCCCAATAAAAAACCCCGATTGCCCGGGGTTTTTGTTTTCAGTCTGCAATCAACCTTACTTACCGGCCGCGTGTTCCTTGGCGTGTTCGCGCAGCGGATCGTAGGCGAAGTCCTTCTTCAGGTCGCGCCAAGAGGCGTGGACGTGGTTGGCGCCGCCCTGGAAGTTGGCCAGTTCGAAGAGGAAGGTCGGGCCTTGGATGCTGTAGTAGTGGGGTTCGCCGACTTCGAGTCCGCCGTTCCAGGCGAAGACCAGGGAGTCCTTCACGGTGTCGATCGCCTTGAGTTCGCGGACGGCGAAGTCCGGGCGGGTGCGGCTGACGTATTCGAAGATGATTTTACCGAGCATCTGCTTCTGTTCGGCGGTGAGAGCCGTGGCGGCGATGCCCTGGTGCTTGATGAGGCCATCGGCCTTCTGTTTGTTGCCCGTCACGACGTCCTTGAACGGGTCCTTGTTGAGGAAGCCCTGCTTGCGCTGTTCGGCGGTGAGGGACTTGGCGAGCTGGCGGCCGAGGTCGTCTTCGTAGTGCAGGAGCTCGAAGCCCACGGGGCCGGGCTGGCCTTCCTTGATCTTACCCGGGTTGCTGGCGAAGAAGGAGGGCGTCGAGCTGACGAGCTCGCCCTTGACTAGCGTGAAGTTGAGTGAGAGGTGGTGGCCTTCCCAGCGGAAGCCCCAGGTGCCCTTGGCGTCCGGCGTACCGAAGATGGATACGAAGTAGTTCTCGGAGTCGCGCTTCGGGCCTGAGCCCTGCTCCATTTCGAAGAGCAGCTGTTCGAGGGCCATGATCTGTTCGGCCTTCATGTGGCCGCGGCCGCTGAGGGCGACGGAGAGGATGGCCTGGGCGAAGTGGCGCTGGCCGGGATTCATTTCCTTCAGCGGCAGACCCTTGCGGGAGGCCGGGACAAAAATCCAGTTCGTGCGCTCGGCGTCGTCGAAGCCGAAGGTCGCCTTGGCCTTCTGGTCAGCCTTCAGGGAGCCGAGGAAGGCGGCGGCTGCGGAAGACATTTCTTCGCCGGCGGTATGGCCGAACGCGGCGGGGACGGCGGCGGCCAGGAGGCACAGCACACTGAGGAGACGGGTGAGGGAACGCATGGGGGTGTGAGGTAAGGACAGGGGTGTAAGGGAAGGGTTCCCTCAGAGCCAGAAAGGAATGGCGACGGGGCTGACGCCCCGAGGGGGCACGTGGGGTAGGGCGGCCATTGCCATGGCCGCCGTTCGCCATGGCAGATGCGATGAGCCGGGCAAGGTTGCCGACTTGGCGACGTGCGTCCGCCCACGGACGTGATGGCAATCACGTCCCTACCTAGCCCTGGCCCTGGCCCTATTACGCGCTCTCTGCCTCGCTCAGCTTCTGCGCGGCCTGTTCCCAGGCGGCGGTGGCGGTCTGCAGGGCGTTGATCGTGTCGCGGAGGCGGGCGTTCAATTGAGGGAGATTCACGCCGCCGGTATAGGTGGCGGGGTCGGCGAGTTCAGCGGTGATCTGGGCCTGCTTGGCTTCGAGGTCGGCCACCTGCTGCTCACACTGGGTGACATCGGCCTTTAGCTTACGGATATCCGAAGCGGAGGGTTTCGCAGGCGTCTTCGGCTTTTCGACCTTGGCGGCTTCTTCCTGCTTCGGGCGCGCGTCGGTGAAGCCGGCGGTGAGCGCCGCGCGCTCATTGCCGGACTTGGATTTCTCGAGGTAGTAGGCGTAGTCGCCGGCGTAACTCGTCAAGCGGCCAGAATGCACGTGGAGGACGGTCTTAGCGATCTCGCGGATGAAGTGCACGTCGTGGCTGACGAAGTAAAGCGTGCCTTC
>CAXNEN010000151.1:0-4589 GCA_964201505.1 Opitutales bacterium | reverse complement strand
GGCCCTTATCGATGGCCTTACCGATGACCGACTCCTGGAGGAAGCCGTCGGCCATGGCGGGGAAGAGGGTGATGAGGTCGATGCGGATGGCCACGGTGAACGCGACCATCCAACAGGCGAAAGGCCGTCGAGGGCAAGCCGTCCCTGCGGCCGCTTACTTCTTCTTCGCCTTGGCCTCGGAGCGCTGGTCCATCCGGATGCCGTCCTCGACGGGGACGGCGGCACCGACCTTCTCGACGTCGGAGGTATAGAGGTAGCGCCAGACGTCGTCTTGGATGAACTTGCCGTTCGCATCCTTGGGCGAGCCCTTGCTTGGCGTCACGTAGCTGTGGCCGCGGGCAGCCTGTTCCTTCGCGTCGCCCTTCAGCGCTGCGTCGCTGCTCAGCCGGCGGGAATGGCCGTAAGGAGTCTTTTCTTTCTCAGCGTTCACGATTGGGCCGAATTTATTCAGGCCAAGGAGCAGCCAGGAGCGCTGGTAGTGGTCCGCCGTCCAGCCGCCGTCGAGCACGTGGCTGTAACCAAAGAAGCGATTCTTGGGCGTGGCCGAAGGGCCGGCCTGCCAGTCGTCGAGATTATCGCGTGGGCCACAGTGCATGACGACACGCGCCACCTTCTGGTGCTGACCGAAGCGGGCGGAGGAAGTGGCGCCGTGCGAGGCGCCGGAGACGATGACCTTCTCCCACTCGAGGGATTTGCCGTCCTTGGTCAGGAAGGTCTCCCACTTGCCCTGCGGATTATTCTTGGCGAGGTGCTTCACGAACTGGTGGGCTCGTTCCTGCATGCTGTCCGGCACGGGAATCTCGATGGACTTGCTCGCATCGACGCCGGCAGTGGCCTCGAGGCGGATGTTCCCGAGATGCTGGGAGTCGTCTGTGGGCTCGGTGTTGAGTTTGCCGAACCAGCCGTTGGCGTAGCTGACCTGCACATAGTGGAGTCCGTAGCTATTAAGGAGGTCGGCCTGCGCCTGATTGAAGCCCATCAGCCAGATGACGAGCTGGCCGCGTGGCGCGACGCGCGTGTCGACCGTGGCGACCTCGGTGTCGGTCGGCTTGCCGCCCTTCTCGAAGACGAAGTCGATCTCCGGGTGTGGCTTGCAACGCGGGTCGATCTCGCTCGCGCGGGCCTTAATCAGGTAGGCCTGCGGCTTGGGGTCGTTGAACTTTAGCGGGGCCGCGTCGGCGAAGGCGGCGACGAGGCCGAGAAAGAGGCAGGCGAGGACGGTCCGCATGGGGATGCGTCCTTGATGTCTTCGCTGGCGGCGATGGCAAGACCGACCGATTACTTCGGTAACTTGGCGGCGACGTAGTCGAGGGCTCGCTCGATGGTCTCCTTTGGGGCCCACTGATGGCCGCCTTCAAACTCGAAGACTTGCAGGCGGTCGTCCTGCGACGCACGGACCATACCGGCAATCTCGGCGCGGTTGGGGTCCTTCTTGCCGATGGTCACCGCGATAGCCGCGATCTGCACTCCGTGGAGGCCGCGGATACCATTATCAAGGGTGCCGACGCCGGCCCCTTGCAGGATCACGCCGCCGAAATTGTCGCCGATGCTCACAAAAATCGAGCTCGCCCGGGCACCGCCTGAGAAGCCGGTGCAGACTTTGCGCCCTTCGCCGATCCGGAAGCGCTTCGAGGCGTCTTGGTTGGCGGCAAGGAAGTTACCGACGCTCGGATCCCAGGGGCCGTTGCGCGATTCATCGAGCATGATAGCGATGAAGCCATGCTTCTTGATCCAGTCGGCCATATTGCCCATCGCGGCGTTGCCGCCCGGCGAGGCGATGAAGATCGCCGGCCAGGTCTTGGTCGCGTCGCCGTGATATCCCTTCGGCAGCACGACGCGATAATGGTAGATGCCGGAATACTTCGAGTAACCACCGTTATGGTCACAGGCGATACGCGTCTCGACGCCTTCTTTGATGACGAGGTCGGCGGCGGTTGTCTTGGCGGCAGCGGGTTCGGCAGCGGCGACGACGGCGGACACCAAGAGGAAGAGCAGGGCGGGGTACCGGCGCATGTCCAAGGGGTAGTCTTGAACCTCACCGAGGGCAAGCGTGGTTGCGGCTTGGAAGCGCGCCCGGGATGCTCCATAGCCTTACGCCGTGCCTCGTCTCTCCGCCCAAGTCCCGGTGCTCGAAGTCTCCCGCCTCCGCATCGCGCGTGAAGATAAGGTCATCTTGCGCGGCCTGAACTGGCGCGTGGAGCCCGGGCAGCACTGGGTGATCCTCGGGCCGAACGGCTCCGGCAAATCCTCGCTGCTCGCTGCGCTCACGGGTTACTTCGCGCCGACGTCCGGTTCGCTCGCCGTCCTCGGCGAGACGTTCGGACGGAGCGACTGGCGTGAACTCCGCCGTCGTATCGGCCTCGTGGGTCCGTCGGTCGCCGCGATGATTCAGCCCTCCGAGCCGGCGCTGTCCGTCGTGGCGGGTGGCGTCGATGGCCTCATCAATCTCTGGCGCCGGCCGAAGCTCGCGGCGCGCGCGCTCGCGCGTCGGCTACTACGTCTGCTTAAGGTCGGCGGACTCGCGGCACGTCCCTGGGGTCATCTTTCGCAAGGCGAACGCCAGCGGGTGCTCATCGCCCGCGCCTTGGCGTCCGACCCCGCGTTGCTCATCCTCGACGAATCCTGCGCTGGGCTCGACCCCGTCGCGCGGGCCGAGTTCCTCTCTTTGGTGAAGCGGCTGCCGAAGCTCAAGCCCGGCCTCGCCATCGTGTTCGTCACGCACCACGTGGAGGAGATCTTACCAACGTTCACGCATGCCCTGCTCCTGCGGGAAGGCGTTGCGCTCGCCGCGGGCAGGACGGCTGATGTCATGAAGCCCGCTGCGCTGTCGAAGCTCTTCGGTCGTAAGGTCCGCCTGGCCAAAGGGCGGGCTGGCTGGTCGCTGGCTGTCGACGGGAAGTAGGCGGCAGGGCGGTTTGACCGCTTTCGACTTCCCCTTAACCCTTGCTCTGTCCTACTTCATCTTCCTTCGCAATGCCTTCGCCGTTCGACAACCTCCTCCCTCGCTATGACGCCGTCGTCATCGGCGCTGGCCTCGGTGGGATGACCGCGGCGAACAACCTGGCGAAATTCGGACGCAAGGTGCTCTTGCTCGAGCACCATTACCAGCTCGGCGGCCTCGCCACCTTCTTTAAGCGCGCCGGTGGCCACGTCTTCGATATCTCGCTGCACGGTTTCCCGCACGGGATGATCAAGTCCACGCGTCGCTACTGGACCAAGGAAATCTCGGACCGTATTCATCAGCTCAGCGACGTCCGTTTCATCAATCCAGACTTTGATGTTTGCACGACCTTCGACCGCGCCGACTTCACGCGCATCCTGATCGAGCAGTTCAAACTTTCCGCCGAGACCGTCGAGGCGTTCTTCGCGCACCTGCGCGAGATGAACTACTACGACAACGACCCGCGCACCACGCGTCAGCTGTTCGAGCAGTTCTTCCCTGGTCGCCCGGACGTCCAGCGCCTCCTGCTTGAGCCCATCGCCTACGCCAACGGCTCCACCCTCGACGACCCGGCGATCACCTTCGGTATCGTCTTCTCGAACTTCATGTCGAAGGGCGTATTTATCTTCCAGGGCGGCACGGACACGATGATCAACCTCATGACCGCCGAGATGAAGGCCAACGGCGTCGACATCCGCCGCAACGTGCTCGTTGAAAAGGTGCTCGTCGAGAAGGATGCCTCTGGCCGTCGGCGCGTCGTGGGCGCGAAGCTCCGCGGCACGCGCCTCGGCGAAGAAGCCGAGGTCGCCTGTGCGACCGTGGTCTCCAACGCCAACATCAAGGATACGGTCCTCAAGATGGGCGGCGAAGATGCCTTTGAGGCTCCGTTCCTTGAGGAGGCCAAGAAAGTCCGCGTGAACACTTCTTCCTGCCAGGTCTACATGGGCGTGCGCGAGGGCGAGAGTATCCCGCACATTGGTGACCTCGTGTTTACTTCCGAGGCTAAGCCGTTCTCCAGCCACGAACTCGTCGACTTCCACACCACGTCACGCACCTACTCGGTTTATTATCCGGATACCCGTCCGCATACCAAGAAGCCGCGCTATGCGATCGTGACGTCGGTCAACCAGAAGTTCGAGGATTGGGCGCAGCTCTCCGACGCTGACTACGCGATGCATAAGGCGCGCGTGATCGAGGAGTCCTTCAAGGGCCTCGAGAAGTTCATCCCCGACATCCGTTCCAAGGTCGACCATGCTGAGGCCGCGACCCCCCGCACCGTCCAGCGCTACGTCCGTCACATTTGCGGCACCTCGTTCGGCACCAAGTTCGAAGGCCTCAAGGTCTCCATGGCCTTACCCGAACAGGTCGGCGGGTTCTACCATGCTGGCAGCGTCGGTATCATCATGTCGGGCTGGCTGGGTACCATCAATTACGGCGTGATCGTCTCGGCCAAGGCCGACGCCTACCTGCGCGAGCCAAACGCTGACCCGCTCGGCGACGCCGCGGCGAGCGCCGGCGTCTGACACCCTGTTCGACGGCTTGACGGTCGACCTGAAATGGTAAATCTCCGGGCATGGCCAAAGACTCCCAGGACGAAGGCATCTTGAAGAAGCTCGAGCACGGGCTGGAATATTTCATCTTCGCCAGC
>CAXNEN010000150.1:0-4657 GCA_964201505.1 Opitutales bacterium | reverse complement strand
AGTCCGTTCTTGCGCACGCGTTTGCGGAGAGTTTCCCTGCTCGCAGTGGAAAAAGAAACCCCGATGCAGAGTCAGTACCGCGAGTTTCGTGAGAAACTCTCCCCGGGCACGGTCCTGTTTTTTCGCCTGGGCGACTTCTATGAGGTCTTTGGCGAGGATGCCGTGGTGGCGGCCAAGGTCTTAGGGCTGACGCTCACGAAGCGTCACGAGACGCCGATGGCCGGCTTGCCGCACCATGCCGCTCCCGCCTACGTGAACCGACTGCTGGCGGCCGGCTGGAAGGTCGCGATCTGCGATCAGCTCGAAGCGCCGGTCGCCGGCAAGCTGGTCCGCCGTGGCCTGACCCGTATTTTGACTCCTGGCACGGCGCTTGAAGATTCGCAGCTCGATTCACGTCGGGGAAACTACCTGGTGGCTATCTCTTGGGACAAGCAGGGCTGGCATGCTTCCTGGCTGGATGTCTCGACGGCCGACTTTCGGCTAGCGACGGATGCCTCTCCCGCGCGCTTGCTCCCTTTGCTTCACTCGGTCTTTCCCCGAGAGATTATTCTCCCGGAGGGACTCGAGCCTCCCGCTGAACATCGTGAAGCGCTGGAGGTCTTCCTGCAGGGGAGGGCCGTCTCCCGTCTGCCTGGATGGAACTTTGATGGTACCGCCGGCGCTCGGCTCGTCGCCCAGACCCTCTCGGTCCATGGCCTCGCGGGTTTTGGTCTGACCGAAGAACATCCCGCCTTGGGCGTGGCGGGCGCCGTCCTGGGTTATGTCACCGATTCGCTCTGCGACCGTCCGAAGAATCTTTTCCGCCTGATTGAGACTAAGCTAGGTTCGTCCGTCCTGCTGGATGCGGCCTCTTCCCGTAACCTCGAACTCTTCGTATCTTCAAATGGCTCTCGCGAAGATTCGTTGCTCGAGACTATCGACCGGACGGAGACTCCCTCGGGGGCCCGTCTGCTGGCGCTCTGGCTGGCCGAGCCCTCGACCGACCTCGCCACCATCGCCCAACGCCAGAACGCTGTCGGCGAATTCTTTAAGCATCCCGGCGCCTCCTCCCGTGTGGGCGAAGCCCTGCGTGGCGTCCGCGACATCGCCCGCATCCTCGCTCGCTTGCAGAACCGGCTCCGGAATCCGCGCGAATTGGGCGGCGTTCGTGATACGCTCCGCTCTCTTCCTTCGATCCGAGAAGAGCTGCTGGCACTTCCCGGGGGAGCGCTCGCCGAACAGGCCGGCCGCATCAATCCTGAGCCGGAATTGCTCGTGCGTCTGGAGGCGGCCTTGGGCGACGAACTACCCGTCGACTTGAGCGAAGGCGGCGCCTTGCGCGCTGGTTTCGACGCCGAACTCGATCGATTACGCTCGCTCGCCTCCGACAGCAAGGGGTGGATTGCCGAGTTTGAGCGCAACGAGCAGCACCGCACTGGCATCAAGTCCCTGAAGGTTCGCTACAACGGAGCCTTCGGCTACGCCATCGAGATCACCAAGGCTAATCTCGCCGCGGTGCCGGCTGATTATATCCGCAAGCAGACCATGGTGAATTCTGAGCGCTTCACCACCGAAGAGCTGCGCACCAAGGAACGCGAAGTTCTGCGGGCTGACGAACAGGCGCTCGCCCGCGAGACCGAACTTTTCCAGGCGCTCCTCGCCGAAGTCATCGCCCGCACGGAGTCTTTGTTGGCCACCGCCCAGGCGGTCGCCGAGGTCGATATCGTCCGTGGCTGGGCCGAGCTGGCTCGCGAAGCCAACTGGACCAAACCCGTCGTCGATGACACCGATGCCCTGGAGATTGAGCAAGGCCGCCATCCTGTCGTGGAGCGGATGCTGCAATCTCGTCCGGGCGCAGGTTCGTTCGTCCCCAACGACACCCGCCTGAGTTGCACTGGCGAGCAGATCGCCTTACTCACCGGACCGAACATGGCCGGCAAGTCGACCTACATCCGCCAGGTCGCTCTCATTGCCATGCTCGCCCATCTCGGCTGCTGGGTGCCGGCCGCTTCCGCACGCATTGGCCTCGTCGATCGGATCTTCTGCCGCGTCGGCGCTTCTGACGAACTTTCGCGGGGTAACTCGACTTTCATGGTCGAGATGAACGAGACCGCGAATATCCTGAATAACGCCACGACGCGTTCATTGGTGGTGCTAGACGAGATCGGTCGCGGCACGAGCACCTATGATGGTATCAGCATCGCTTGGGCCGTGGCCGAGCATCTCCACGGCGGCGCCGAAGCCGGACCGCGAACGCTCTTCGCTACCCACTATCACGAACTGACCAAACTGGCCGACTCCATGCAGCGGCTGCGTAACTGGTCCGTCGCCGTCAAGGATTGGAACGACGAGATCGTCTTTGTCCGCAGGGTGGTTCCGGGTGCGGCTGACCGTTCTTACGGCATCCAGGTCGCCCGGCTGGCTGGGATGCCTCCGGCGGTCGTCCAGCGCGCCCGGGAAATCCTGGCAGGGCTCGAGGCTGGCTCAGGTTTGCCTGCCAAGGCCTTGTCGATGGCCGGAGTGCCTATGCCTACCGTTGAGCCTAAGAAGGCCGTAGCGCCCAAGCCAAAGGCCAAGGAAGCCGGCCCAGAGCTCGATCTCTTCGCTTAGATCCGCTCGTTCCAATCCCGGGAGGCGAACTTTGCCCAGGTACCTTCGTGGTCGAACTGATGATAGGTCGGCTCGGGTACGAAAACAGCCGGGCTTTTCAACACTACGCTGAGAGTCTGAACGAAGTCCTTCTCAAAGCGGACCCAATCGCAGTCAGGCAGGAAGGGGCGCCAAATGTAGCCTTCGATGAGCAATCCGCTCCGGGTGCGTTTCTGGGCGGCACCGGCTACCTTGCGTCCGTCGTCGCTGCGGACGAGGTCGTTGGGTTCGGCACGTTGCGCGCAGTCGTCCGGCGATTGGAAATCACGATTGCCCGCTGGCATCGGGGCCAGCTTCACCGGTTGACCTTGGAGTAAGAGGGCCTGGAGCACGGCTTCGTGGACGGCGGCATAGCTGGCTATCGCATCAGCCTTAAAATGAGGGTGTCCGTCCGGAATTACCAAGGCGAAAGTCCAATCATCCAGGTGCGAAACCAGGCCGCCGCCGGTGCTGCGTCGGACGAGGGGGTAGCGGGCTGGCACGATTTCGCGGTATTTGGCCCACGACTGCGATACACCAAAAGTGAAGGCGGGGGCCGACCAAGCGTAGGGGCGGAAGCGGATGTTCTTGGGCGCGGGATAGGACTCCAGAAGCAGGAGATCCGTCGCCATGTTGGCAACGGCGTCGGCGGCCTGGCGCGGAAGAACGTCCATCCTTAGAAATCTATGCCTTTTTCGAGCCGACGCACGACCTTTCGGCCGGTCTCTTTTTCGTACCAATCCTCACAGCCGCGCGGAATACGCAGTTGCGCGAGCTGCTCATCAAATGATTGGGCGGCGGTGCGGAGCTTTCCCGCCAATGGGTGAAGACGTAGGCTGAGGTCGCGCGGACGCGCGGCAGCGGAGGGTACTTCCGCCCGGCTGATCGGTCGCACGAGAGCATCGGCATTAAGTCCGAAATGCTGGGCGATCCGGACGCCGATCTCGTGCCGGCTCATGGCTTCGGTGCCCGCCCAGTGATAGAGCCCCGAGAGATTGCTACGTTCGCAAAGTTCAATGGTGACGTCCGCGAGGTTCGACACCTCGACCGGCTGGCGAATCTCGTCGGTGAACAAAATAGTCGCCTTGCCTTCCTTCCATGAGGCAAAGAGCCGCTCATGCAACCCGCGATCGCCGCTGAACGAGTTGCCAATAATCGGCGAGGTGCGCAGCACGGCGGCATGTTCCCGGCCGTACCGCAGGACTTCGACTTCGGCGGCCGCCTTGGTTTCCCCATAAAGGTTGAGGGGGGCGGGTTGGTCGGTGGGCTGATAGTTGCCCGCGATGCCGTCAAAGACGGTGTCGGTCGATAGATGGACGAGTTTGGCCCCGAGGTGGAAGCACAGCTGCGCGAACTTTTTCGGGACCTCGGAGTTGAGTATCTTGGCGCGTGTGGGGTCAGCCAGGCAGGCTTCGATGGTCGGCAGGGCGGCGCAATGCACGACCGCTTGAGGGAACTGTTCGAGCACCAAGGCTTCTAGGGCGGCCTCGGAGCAGAGGTCAAATGCGCGCGCCTGCGTCACGCCGGGGATCGTCGGCGCGCGGGCCCCACCCAGCGCCAGGACTTCGTGTCCGCGTCGTAAGGCGGCGAGGCAGACCTCGCGACCCAGGAATCCGGAGGCGCCGGTGACGACGAGTTTCATGGTGCACGCTTAAGCCTCGGTGGTGCCAGTGGCAAGCGGGGAGGGCGATCGCTCTCGCTTGCCAATTGCACCAACAGTCACATTGGTTACTTCATTCATGGCTTCCTATTCAGACCTAGCCAATCGCCCTGTGCTCACCCAGCCCGTCTACGAGGCCGGCCGTCCCATCGAGGTCGTCGCCCGTGAGTTCGGCCTAGATCCCGCGGCCGTCATCAAGCTCGCCTCCAATGAGAATCCCCTAGGCCCTTCGCCCCTTGGCTTAGCCGCCGCCCGCAAGGCACTCGAACATTGTCACCTTTATCCCGATGGCGGCTGCACCTTCCTCCGCGAGAAATTAGCGACGAAGTGGTCGCTGGAGCCGGGTAATTTCGTCATCGGCAACGGTTCGAACGAGGTGATGATCATGCT
>CAXNEN010000149.1:0-4657 GCA_964201505.1 Opitutales bacterium | reverse complement strand
GGTAGGCTCAGCAGGACGCCGGACTTGCCGACGACGATTTCTTCATACCGAGCCACTTCAGCGAGGGCGTAATCCTTGGTGGCCAGCTCCGAGCATTGGCCTTGGATCACCTGGGCGGTCCGAGCGTGCACGCAGCGGAGCAGAGCGGGCAGAGGAGTGGGGTCAGGGAGGTCCGCCAGGGCGCCATAGGCGGCCGAAAGTAGGAGGTCGCCGGCGCAGAGGGCGACGTCGGGACCGAAAGCGGCGCACACGGTCGGGAGACCGCGGCGTAATTTCTCCTTATCCTGCAGGTCATCATGGACGAGCGAGGCGTTGTGGAGGAGCTCGACGCAGGCGGCGAGGCGGACCGCTTGGTCGCCCACGACACCGAGGGCCTCGCAAGCATGCAAGGCCAGCCGGGCACGCACTCTTTGGCCCCCGGCTTCGAGGTGATAGCGGGCGGCGCGCAGTGTGGCGGGCTCGCCGGCGGACACGCCGGTCCCCGCCGCCACCCGGACAAGCACGAGCATCAGCCGTTCGACCTCGAGGAGGGCGATGTCGGTGGTGGTGTTCATCGGGTGGGGAGGGATACCGGGTGTGACCGTCAGGAAAATCCTAGGCGCAGGGGCCTAGGATGCGTGGATACGAAAATCGGACAATGGAGCGTGTAGCCCCATTGTCCGATTCGTGAGGGGTGCTTAGTTCTTGTCGGACTCGCTGACAGCGGCGGCCCAGATGATGACGCCGAAGCCGATCTTGTTGACCACGTCCGCGAGGTTATAAACCACGTTGAGCATGACCGCAGAGTCGGCGGGCTTGCCACCAGAGAGGTAACCGAGGAAGTAACCGAGCGGGTAGATGGCCCAACCGAAGACGACGATGGTGCGCATCAGCTTGAAGGCGGACTGGACGGCAGGCGGAGCGGACTCAGCGCTGACCTTGCTGGCTTCACCGGCGTAGATCTCGTAGATGATGTAGAACCAACCAGCCATGCTGACGATGAAGGCCGGCCAAGCGCCGACGGTGCCGGCTTCGCCGAGGTAACCAGCGATGAGCATGACCAGGGTACCGATCATGAGGCGCCAGAACACGCCGCCGGAGACCTTGGTGACCGCGGAGAGGATGAGGTAGAACTCAACCATCAGGAGGGGAACCGTGATCAGCCAATCGATGTAGCGGAAGACCGTCGGGGTGTCGCCGGTGGCCACCCAGACATCGCGCATGTAGAAGTAGTGGGTCGCGGCCACGAGGGTCACGAGACCGGAGACGGTCAACGAGGTCTTCCACTTCGCCTTGACGCGCTGCGTCTCAACAAAGAAGAAGGCCGTCGCGGCTACCAGCGCCATCGAGATAACCCAGAAGGATACGCCGACGAGGTCGTTGGCCTTCAGGTTAGCGGAGGCGGTGGCGGCCATCGCGGAGGCAGGGGTGAGAAGACTAAGTGCCAGCAGAGCGCCGAACTTAGCCACGGTGGATTTTAGGGATGTAATCATGGGGTGAGGTACGCTTAGAAGGAATATGAAGAAAAACCCCTATGACAAACTGCTAATCGTCATTTTCCGCCATTTTGCCTGTAGGTAAATAAATTGTTAATACGGGGTCCTGCATCTGCCTTGGGTAGGGACGGCTCTCCGAGCCGTCCGTTCGCGGACGGAGATGCGCCGTCATCGAGCCCAGCTCAACGGCGGGCTCGGAGAGCCCCGCCCTACCCCATCTTCCGGTTTCCCTTTGAGCCCAATCATCCAGCCACCTGCCACCCGGGGCTGCCACCCGCCACCCGAAACGCCTGCATCCACCTTTGCACTTTTGCACGCGGCTTCGCCGCATTTGCACCTTTGCACCTTCAGTGACCGCCTCCGCCTTGCCCACGTGTCCCCTCGCGGCTCCGCCGCGCCTCACTTCTGCGCTGCGCGTATCTGGAGATTCGCCTCGGCGAACGCCTCGCCCATGAGCGCAAAAGTCTTGGCGCAACCGAGATAATGATAGCCGGCGTTGGACGCGCCGCGCTTCTGCATGGCGGCCTCCTCGGGCGAGATCAGCTTAGCCTCAAAGTCCTTGAGGTACTCACGCTGCTGCGCCTCGGTCATCTTGCCGTCGGCGTTGGCCGACCGCTTCCCCTTGGTGCGTAGCTCATAGCCCATCTGGCGGACCTTCTCTTTCTTATCCTGGATGGCACCGAGCTTCTCGTCCCAGAACGGCGCGGTCCGCACAGCGATGACGTTACCCTTGAATTCTGGCCATGCGGCCGGCGCGGCCATCGCCTCGCGAAAGGCGAAATTGTCTTCGCTGCCGGGATCCTTGCCGCCGACGCCCATGACGCCGATGACAAACGGGAGTTTGGGCGCCCCGAGATCTTTCCGGACGTCGCGGATGAGTGCGCCGAGATAATCCGAATACGGCGCAAACCGTTGGCCGGCTTCGCCCTTGGGCCGACGGGGATACAAATTGCCGTCCACCATATCGTTAAAGCCCTGCAGCCAGATGAACCCGGCCAGCTCGTAGCCTTCCTTGGAGTCATAGGCGGGGCAGACGCGTCCCGGATTGGCCAGCACCTGCTTCGCATGCGCGATCATGAGCCGGTAGTAGTGGCCGGCATTGGCGAGCGAGTTTTTGTCGGTCTCGACGTCGCGGGCGGTCCGCTGATACGGACCCGCGGCGGGCGAGCGGAAATCGTAGCTCAATGACTTGCCGCCCCAGGCGGCCTTGATGAGTAAGACGGGGCCTTTGCCCGCACGCTCCATCGCTAGACCGAAAGTATACTCGGGCCCGATCTTGCCGCCGTCCTTGGCCGGATCCTGGCGCGAGCCGTAACCGGTCGTCAGCGGACCGAAGCCTTCGCCGTTCTTGTCACCACTGCCGGTGAGATAAGAGATCCACACATTCTTCGCGGCCGCTGGCTTCCCGTCCGGACCGAGCATCCGCTTCAGCAACGGCGCGGTCGCTGGGTCTTCGCCGATATAGTCGATGGTCTCGACCCTCGCGTGGCCTTCCATGTTCGACTGCCCCACGAGGATATAGACCTGCAGCGGCTTCGCGGAAGCAATCGCCGCAGCCAGGCCAAACCATACGAGGAGGGGGACTCTCATGCCGACTTTATGCCCACCCCCGCCACGCCCTGCAACCCTCAGTATGAGATGACCGCGAAGCCTTCTGCGCGCAGCAAAGCGGCGACCTTGGCTTCACGCACCCGTGGGTCGCTCATCTGTCGTTTGGCTAAGCGGGCGATCTGCTTGCGCACTTCCGGCGACACGCCCCGCCCAAAATCGGCTTCACCTTCGTCCAGCCGCACCGGGCGCTGTTTATATTTCCGAATCCACCCCCGGCCGGCCTTGATACCGCTGAGGTGCTGCTGATAGCGCGCCTCAAATGGTCGCGAGGTCTGTCCGACGTAATAGACCTTCAACTTGGTGACCGCCTGCGGGTTCTTCTCCTGCACCGACTTACGGTCACCCGGCTTGAAGCCATCGAGCCCGACCAAGAGCACCGCATAGACGATGCTGCCCGGCGGCTCATGTGAACGATCTTCGGTCGGCTCCATGCCCCCACCCTGCCCATCCGCCGCGTCCTCGCAACGTCGCCGATGCCCTTCACCTGAAAATCATTCCTACCCCCACCCCTAATCTCACCTTTGCATCTTTCAGCCCTACCCCTATCCCTACCCCTGCCCCTAAATACAATGCCCCGCCTGCTCGCCCTCCTCCTGACCCTCGGCGTCCTCGCCGCGGCGGAGCCGCGCCCGCTCATCATCGCGCATCGCGGCGCTAGCGGTTACCTACCGGAGCACACGCTCGCGGCCAAGGCTCTCGCCTACGGCCAAGGCGCCGACTTCCTTGAGCAGGATGTCGTCCTCAGCAAAGACGGCGTGCCGGTGGTCTTCCACGATCCACACATCGATACGACGACGGACGTCGCGAAGAAATTCCCAGGGCGGCAGCGGGCGGACGGACGTTACTACGCGCTCGATTTCACGGTCGCTGAGCTAAAGCAGCTCAACGCGAGCGAACGTTTTAATCCGAAGACCGGTAAGGCGGTCTTCCCCCGCCGCTTCCCGGTCGGCGTCGGTTCGTTCCAAATCGTCACGCTCGAGGAAGAGATCCAATTCGTCCAGGGACTGAACCGCACCACCGGAAGGAATGTCGGCATCTATCCCGAGCTCAAGGCCCCGGCCTGGCATCGCAAAGAAGGTCGTGATCTCGCCGCCGCGGTTCTACCGATTCTCCGCAAGTATGGCTATGACACCAAAGACTCGGCCTGCTACGTCCAGTGCTTCGAACTCGCCGAGATCAAGCGCCTGCGTGGTGAGCTCGGCTGGCAAGGTAAGTTGACCATGCTCCTCGGCGGCAAAGGCAAGGGGCCTGGCGAAACCGATTTCACCTTCCTTCAGACTGACGCCGGCCTCGCCGAGCTCGCTCAGCTCGTCGACGGCATCGGCCCGCCCATCAGCAGCTACGTCACCGGCAAGACCCCCGCCGAGCGCAGGGTGACCGACCTCGCCGCCCGCGCCCGGAAAGTCGGCCTCAAGTCACATCCTTATACCCTGCGCGCCGACGAACTCCCGAAATCTGTGCGCGACGCCGATGAACTCATGCGGGTGCTTTTCGATGAAGCCAAGGTCGACGGCCTCTTCACCGACTTCCCCGACCTCTGCGTCCGTCACCTCAAAAGGTAGGGATGCGAT
>CAXNEN010000148.1:0-4667 GCA_964201505.1 Opitutales bacterium | reverse complement strand
AACAACATCGACCAGAAGAAGGCCGAGGAAATCTTCGCCACCCTGGAGAAGTTCGCCGAGTACGGCTTCAACAAGTCGCACTCCGCCGCGTACGCCATCCTCTCGTATCGTACCGCCTACCTGAAGGCCAACTACCCGGTCGAGTTCATGGCGGCCGTGCTGACCTCCGAACAGGGCAACGCCGATAAGCTCGCCGAATTCATGGGGGAAGTCGAAGCCCTCGGCATGAAGGCGCTTGGCCCGGATGTGAACCAGTCCGACACCGACTTCACGCCGGTGGTGAAGGACAACGCCATCCGCTTCGGTCTCGGCGCCATCAAGGGCGTCGGCGAACAGGCCGCGCGTAATATCGTCGCCGAACGCGAGAAGAACGGCCCTTACAAGGACTTCGGCGACTTCGTCGGCCGCCTCGGCGAGTTTGACCTCAATTCCCGCACGCTGGACTGCCTTGTACGCGCCGGCGCCTTCGACTTCACCGGCGAAGACCGTCGTCACCTCGTCGACTCCATCGAATCCGTCCGCCGCCACTTCGCGGGCGAACGCAAGGAACGCGCTAGCGGCCAGGGCTCACTCTTCGACATGCTCGGGGCGGAGGACGCCGGCGCCGCTCGCCCAACGGACCTCGTCCTGCGCAAATCAGAGAAGATGCCCAAGCTCGAGATGCTTAATAGCGAGAAGACCCTGCTTGGCTTCTACCTCAGCGGCCACCCGCTGGCCGACTACCATGGACTCGACGAGGCTATCGCCACCCTGACCGTCACCCCGGACCGTATCGAGCTAGACAAGAAAGAACGCCATACCGTCCGTATCTGCGGCATCGTCGGCGCCCTTGAGAAGAAGATCTCCAAGAAGGATAACCGCCCGTGGGCGCTCTTCACCGTCGCCTCGCGCTCGGTCACGATCCCCGTGATGATGTTCTCCGAGGCCTACGACGCCGCTGCGCTGCTCAAGGATGGCGAGCTGCCGTTGCTCATGGACGGCTCGCACGTGATCGTGGACGCCCGCCTCAACTTCCGCGAAGAACGTGGCGAGTGGTCGCTCAGCGCCCACGCCATCACCCCGCTGCGCCGCGCCCCGAGCCTCATCAAGAAGATCCTCTTCGCCCTCAAGCCCGGCCCGGAGGCTGGTGACTTCCTCGAGAAGATCGTGGCACACACCCGCAAAGTGGACGGCACCACCATCGTCCAAGTCGGCTTCATTCAGCCTGATGGTCGCGTGCTTGTGGCCGAGGCTGCCCGCGGCATGACCACGCGCTTCGACACCGAGACCTACGGCACCTTTGGCCGCCACCCGGCCTGCGCCGGCGTGCAGATCGAGCCGATCGCGCCGACCCAAGCTCCGCAGCGCAAATACGGCCCGCGGGCTTAGAACTTCGAGAAGTTGAAGAGCACCACCGCCCGCAGCGGACCGGGGAGAAACTTCTTGCCGATCGTCTTGGCGAGGAAGCGGATCTTCCAGGCAGGGCCGCGCGGCGAGACCCGCCAGAAATACCCGATGGCTTGGCCGATGGCCTTCCAGCGGGCCTTCGGGTGCGTGCAGTGGAACTTCACCGAAGCCTGAGCGTGGACGTCGTCGACCAAGGAACGGAAGCGGTCGATGACCTCAGGCGCCGCGAGGCCGGCCTGCTCGGCGTGGGCGAGGTCGGCCCGATAGCCGCGACGATGGACCTTCTGTCCGGCCGGCCAGGCGGCGGCACGGCGGAGCTTGTCGTGCCAGCCGAGGCCCTTGGGCTTGCTGCCATGGGACATGTTCGCCCCGTGCCAGCGCCAATCGAGGAGGATCTCGGAATCAATCGCGGCGGAACCGAGCAGGAGCGCGCGCAGGATCGCCGGGCCGTCCTCGCCGCCGGTCGTGCCGGGCATCGGCGGGAACTTGCGGAAGACGTCGCCTCGGTAACTGCCGGTCGCGCCGCAGAACTGGACACCTTGGTAGAGATGGAAGCTAGCGGGATCGAATTTCCGAAACAGGATGCCTTGATGGTGATACCAAGTCGGGCGGAGGACGCCTCCGGTCGCATCCGTGACGCGGGCGTTCGAATAGTGCGCGGTGCAGTCCGGATGATCGCGAAAGAACTCAGCGATACGGCGCAAGCGATGGGGGTGGCTGACATCGTCGCCGGCGGCGGCTACGAGGATGTCCCCAGTCGAGGCCGCGACGCAGCGGTTGAAGTTCCGGATGACGCCGACGTTAGGGGCAGGCGGCAGGAGGACGATGCGCGCGGAGCCGCGATAGGCGGCGAGCTCGGCTTCGATCAGCGCGCGGGTGCGATCCGGCGAGGCGTCATCACCGATGATGATCTCGTAATCCGGCAGGTCCTGCTCGAGCACCGCGCGCAAGGCAGCCACGACGTAGGCCTCCTGCTTATAGGAAAGGAAGATGACGCTGATCGAGGGCAGGCTCATCGGGCGGCGGGGAGGTCCGCGAGGATCTCGCGGGCTAGGACGTCCGCGAAATGATCCTGGGAGAACGGCTTGGCCCGGTCGGAGAGCAGGAAGGCGCGGATGCGTTCCTGGTAAGCGAGGTAGGCCGCGTCGTCGATCGTACGCAGGTGCGCGTCGAGCGCCGACGGGGTCGCGTAGTCGCGACCATCAATGAAACAATCCGTCGGGACGAGGTCGGCGATCTCCTGCGGGCCGACATAGACCGGCACGCACCCGGCGCGGAAGCAGTCGAAGAGTTTCTCGGTGACGTAACCGGCGAGGTCGCGGCAGTTCTCGTGCGCGAGGCAGAAGCGAGCACGCGTGAGTAGCTCGATCTTGTCGTCGACCGGGCCGCGCCACGTGGCGTAGGGCGACTTCGCGGGAAGGAAGCGGCCGAGGACCTTGCGCAGTTGATTGCGGACGCGGCCCCAGCGACCGGGCAACGCAGCGGGGCGATCCCAACCACGTCCGTAGAGATGGAAGTCGGTAGGCGCCTGGCGCTCATACCAGTCGAGGATGCGGACGCGGGCCTGATATTGGTCACGCGGGTCGACAACCGTGAGGGCCTTGTTCGAGGCGACCAGCACGCAGAAGAGCGGGCGCTGTTCCGGGCCGTTCCAAGGCCCGGTCTCAAAGCGGCTAGGGTAAAGTAGGCTCACCGTACGCGGGTCGTCGAGCAACTCGCCGTCCCAGGAGAACCACTTCGCATAGCGGGCGAGCGCCACGCGATCACGGTTGAGCGGACGGATCAGCGGGTTCTCGTAAAGGTAGACGTACGCGCGGGCGGACGGGTCCTGACGACGGCAATTGATATGGAGCTCGAAGGCCACTTCGCGCCCCGCGTTGACGTCCGGGGTGTTGAGCTCGATGTCCGCGGCGAGGAAGCGCTCGCGCAGCTTCGCGTAAGGGAGATAGAACTCGCCATTGTTTTCGCCCGCGCCAGGCGTGAACAGGCTGTTCTCCGCGTAATCGCGGTAATAGACGGAGGCGTATCTCATCGGCGCAGGACGGCTTGGACCTGTTCCGCAAAGTATCGGGCCGAGAAGATCCGCCCAGCGGAATCGGCGGCGGCCTGCTGGCGGATGGAGAGTTCGGCCACGGGCAGCTCGGCGTAGGCGCGGATCGCCGCGGCGAGGGCGGCGATGTCGCCGACCGGTTCGACGAGCGTGCCGTTCCGGCCTTGGTCGATGAGGTCGGGCGCGATGCCGATCGGATACGCGATGAGGGGACGACCGCAGGCCATCGCCTCGCCAGCCATCATCGGACCGGTCTCGTTGGTCGACGGACTCACGAAGAAGTCGGCCGCCTGATAGGCGCGGGCCAAGGCGGCGTCGCCGCGCTGCGGGCCCAGTTCGGTGAAGCTCACGTGGCGGAAGCCGCCGGGCAGGAAGCCGCGGTCGCCGATCACGGCGACATGCAAGGCCACGCCCTGGTCATCGAGCTGCTTCAGCGCGTCGAGGAACAGGCCGAATCCTTTGTAGACCAGCCCAGGGTCGAGCGCCCGGACAAGTACGATCCGTCCTTCCGTCGGCAGGCCTAGCGCCCGGCGGGCGGCGGCGCCATCGGCCGGGCGGAGCGCCGCGAGGTCGAGCGGGATCGGGAAGGTGCGGAGTTCGAGCCCGCCCAAGGTGAAGCTCGCCTTCGCCTGGCGAGCGGACCAGCCGCTGGGAGCGAGGACGGCGACGTCGAGTTCCTTCCAGAGCTTGGCGCGGCGAGCCGCCTGCACGGATGAGATATCCTGCGGGTCGGAGGAAGACAGTAACGGGCATGCGCCGCAGCCGGTCTGATATTTCTGGCAGCCGAGGTTGGAATGGCAGCCCCCCGTGGCGTGGGCCATGTCGACCTGCCACAGGGCTACCCGGGCGCCGAGGGCTTGAGCGATTTCGCGGATGGTCTCAGGGCGGACAAAGCCGCCGGACCAATGGACGAGCACGAGGTCCCACTTCGCCGAACGAGCACGGGCATGCCGGATGATCGGCTCGGCCGGGAAATTCGCTTCCGCGTCGAAATCGTAAACCCCGACCGGTTTGACCCCGAAGCGCTTCACCTTGGCGATGGCCCGGCCGAGTCCCCAGACCAGCTTCTGCCACGGGCTGAGCAGGCCCTTCGCGGCCACCATGGGCACGTCCCGGCGGTTCTGCTTCAGGACATAGGCGACGGATTCGACTCCCTGGCCCAGCAGGGCCTGATGGATCCGGACGAAGCCATCGGCCGCGCCGCCGCCGGTATCCATCTTGGATAGGTGCA
>CAXNEN010000147.1:0-4686 GCA_964201505.1 Opitutales bacterium | reverse complement strand
TCGGTGGTCGGGATAAGGCTGGAGGCCGACATGGTCGTGATGTCCTGCATAAAGCGGGAACGTCCTCCAAGGGCAAGCGACAAGGGCTTTTGACGGCTTTCCTTGCCCCGACACGGCCGGAAGCCTAATGCTCGCCCATGCTTCGTTTCGCCTTCGGTCTGTGGCTGCTCTCTTCTCTGCCAGCGCTTGCGGCCGGGGAAACGCGCTCTCCTGAGGAAGTCCGTGCTGACTTCACCTACGGCCGCGCGCTCGTCACTGGCACCGTCGAAGGTATCACCGAGTACCTGCCTGTCAGCTCCACTGGCCACATGATCATCAGCGATCGTCTGCTGGGAGTTTTGAACGACCCCCATGTCACCGTGTCCGGCCTCACTGATCGTAAAGGCCGAGCAATCTCTTTGGAGCGCGTGGCCGACGACTATATCGTCATCATCCAGATCGGCGCAATCCTAGCGGTCTTCGTAGCTTTCTTCGGCCGGATCCGCACGCTGCTGATCGGCTTATGCCGAGGTGAGCGTCGGTCCGTCGATCTCGCCACGGCCATCGTCGTAGCCTTCCTCCCCGCCGCCGCACTCGGCTTTATATTCAAGGATGCCATCACGGCTTACCTGTTCTCGGTCGAAGTTGTCGCCGCCGCCCTGCTGGTCGGCGGACTAGTCATCTTGGTCGCGGAACATCTGCTTCCGAAGAAATTATCCGAGTCCGCCGACGAAGTCGCGGCAATCGGCTGGCGCGCCGCCTTGACCGTTGGCCTCTGCCAGTGCTTTGCGTTGATCCCGGGCACAAGTCGCTCGCTGGCTACCATCCTCGGCGGGCGCGTGGCCGGACTTTCCCACGGCGCCGCCACCGAGTTCTCCTTCTTGGTCGGCCTGCTCACGCTTTCCGCCGCCTCCATCTATAAGATGTGGGCGCTCGGCCCTGCCCTGACCCAGGTCTACCCTGCGGGTCCCGCTAGCGTGGGGCTGCTGGTCGCGGCGCTCACGGCCTTCGTGTCGGTGAAATGGCTCGTCGGATACGTCTCGCGCAATGGCCTGGGCGTGTTCGCCTGGTACCGCATCGCTCTCGGCGGTACGATCCTGGCGTTCCTCGCACTGAAGTGACCCGGGCTTAGGTTCCGAGCTCGAAGCCCTTACGATAGACACGATTGACGTAGGCGTTGGCGCCTTCGTCGTTCGTGACTTTCATCTTCGCGCCGTCCCAGAGCAGCTTGCGGTCGGGGAAGCGGGCAGCGAGATTGCCCATGAGGACCATCTCGGAGAGCGGACCAGAGTAATCGAAGTTCGACGAAGCGGCAACGCCGCCCTTACAGGCGCGGATCCAATCCTTCTCGTGACCGGAGGTGTTGCCCGGGATGCGCGGAATCGTCTTTGCGAGCTTCTTCGCCGCCTCACGGAGGTCGGCGTTGAGGAGACGAGGCTTTTCGCCGTAGCAACCGCACACGAGTTTACCCTTGTCGCCGATGAAGTAGCAGCCGCCATTGGGGTCGCCGAATGGCATATCGTCTTCGAGTTCGTCCGGACGCTGGGGCATCAGGCCGCCATCCCACCAAGTGAGGGTCACGGGCGGCATCTCGCCTCGGGCCGGGAACTTGTAGCGAATAATCGAGGAGCGCGGATAGGATTCGTTCTTGCCGGAGGTCTTCTTGCCGAAGGTCTCGTAGACGGTGGAGAGGTTGCCTTCGACGCTATCGGGGTAGCCCAGGTTGAGCGCCATGAAGGCAGGGTCGATGATATGGCAGCCCATATCGCCGAGGGAACCGGTGCCGAAATCCCACCAGGCGCGCCACTTGCCGGGGTGATACGAGGCGTGGAAAGGACGAAGAGGTGCGGGGCCGCACCACTGGTTCCAATCCATACCTTGAGGGGCATTCTGGACGTCGGCCGGACGGTCCATCTCGAGGCTCTGGGGCCAGATGGGGCGATTGGTCCAGGTGTGAACTTCGCGCACCTTGCCGATGAAGCCAGCGGCGATCCATTCGGTGACCTGACGGATACCTTCGCCGGAATGACCTTGGTTACCCATCTGGGTGACGACTTTATATTTATGGGCCGACTCGGTCAGAATGCGCGCTTCGAAGACCGAATGCGAAATCGGCTTCTGAACGTAGACGTGCTTGCCGCGGCGCATGCACTCCATCGCAATATAGGCGTGCGAATGGTCGGGGGTGGCGATGATGACGGCATCAATATCCTTCTGCTCGTCGAGCATCTTGCGGAAGTCGGTGAAAAGAGCGGCCTTCGGGAACTGCTTGATCGTACCGCCGCAGCGGCTGAGATCTAGGTCGCAAAGCGCGACAATGTTCTCCTCGGCGGAGTTCTTCACGTTACTGCCGCCGACTCCACCGAAGCCGATCGCGGCCACGTTAAGCTTCTCGTTCGGCGAAACCGTACGGGCCGCGGAATTAAGCCAAGGACGGGACACCGCGAAAGCGGCGGCGGCCATACCGGTATTACGAAGGAAAGACCGACGGTTGAGCTGGGGTGTCATGGGGTGGGGTGAGATTTAACTATAATCTGAGGCCGCAGTAGCAAGTTCCATGCTCTCCGGACCGTTGCGTTCAAACGACGGAAAGACCCATAAAGACGTCATTCGCGTTTCTCACGCAGTTGAGTATCAGTCCGGGGAAGTCCACCGATGTGAATAGGTTGCGTGGTCAGCCCTTCGCCGCCGCTTATCTCGCTGTCTGGATGAATCTTATGACGCCCCTGCCCTGCCCCTGTCGGCCGAAGTTTCGTTTGACTATGCTGTGAATAAACTGTTCATAAAGGAAACCACCACGACCCTGATGTTTAAGCGCTTCCCCGGGCTATTCACCCAAGCCATTGGCATCGACCTTGGCACGGCCAACACGCTTGTCTTCCTGAAGGACCGCGGCGTCGTCCTCCGCGAGCCCAGCGTCGTGGCCATCCGTACCAGCACACGCAAGCCAATCGCCGTCGGCAACGAAGCGCGCATGATGCTCGGGCGTACCCCGGGCGACATCCAAGCCCTGCGTCCGATGAAGGATGGCGTCATCGCCGACTTCGAGATCAGCGAGCACATGCTGCGCTACTTTATCGGTAAAGTAGCCCGCAAATCCCTTTTCACCAATCTCACCGTGGTCGTGGCTGTCCCTTATGGCATCACCGCCGTCGAGCGCCGCGCCGTCATGGATTCGGCCTATCGCGCCGGAGCCGACGATGTGATCACCATCCCCGAGCCGGTCGCTTCTGCCATCGGCGTCGGTCTGCCAGTCGAAGAGCCCACTGGTTCGATGATTGTCGATATTGGCGGCGGCACGACTGAAGTCGCCGTGCTATCTCTTGGTGGTATCGTCCATGCTCGCTCCATCCGTGTCGGCGGCGACGAGTTCGACGTGTCAATCATCAAGTATATCCGTAACTCTTATAACCTGATCATCGGTGAGCGCACCGCGGAAGAAATTAAAATCAAGATTGGCTCGGCGTACGCCCTCGAACAGGAGCTTACCTTCGAAGTCAAGGGACGCGATAATGTCACCGGCCTTCCTCGCCAACTCCACCTTACCTCCCAGGAGGTTCGCGAAGCGATGGCTGATAACATCAACCTCATCATTGAGGCCATCAAGGGCTCACTAGAGCGTATTCCGCCTGAACTTTCCGCCGACCTCGTTGACCGTGGTATCGTGCTTGCCGGTGGCGGTTCCCTGATTCGCAAAATCGACCGCGCTATCTCCGAAGCCACTGGCCTGCCTGTTTTCGTCGCCGAGGACCCCCTTTGCGCCGTCGTCAACGGCACCGGTAAGATTCTCGCCAACTCCTCCCGCTGGAGCGGTCGAGACTAAGCCCGCCTGCGGGCCGCCCCGCCATGGAACAGAATCGCCAAGGTGCCCGTGCTTCCTATGTCGCCCTCGCGATCTTCGTCGCGCTGTGGATATTAATGCCCGCCGCTATCCGACGTCTCAACCGCGAGGCCTTCGCCGAGTTCCAAGCGCCCGCGCTGCACCTGTTGGGCAAGTCGCGCGACATGGCAACCTTCTGGGAAAAGAAGAGCCGTTCCACCGAGGAGATGGCCGCCGCCGGTCGCGATCTCGCCCGCATCAACGCCGCCCTGGAGATTAAGCTGAACGCGATGGATGACGTCCGGCGCGAGAACATCCGGTTGCGCGAGATCACCCGTTACGTCGTCCCGGCCGAATATTTGTCCGTGGTTGCCCGCGTGGCCACGCGCGATAGCTCGTCCTGGTGGCAGCGCATCGTGATTCGTAAGGGGCGCAATGATGGTATTCGTCCCGGTGCTCCGGTGGTTTTTGGTAACAACGTTGTCGGACGAGTCACCGCCGTTCACCTCACGACCAGCGAGGTCGACCTCGTGACTAGTCCTGGCTTCCGCTGCACGGCCTACCTAGAAGGCGACGACCAGAACCGCATCGCCCTCGTCAACGGCGTCGCCTCAAATTCCCTCGGGACCGCGAAGGCCCGCGTCAGTGTGATTCCGCATGACTACACGCCGCCGGCGGGCCAGCCCGCCCGCGTCTTCACGACCGGCATGGGGGGCGTCTTTCCAAGCCGGCTCCTCCTCGGTTATCTCGATGGCGGTACCTACTCGACGCAGGTTGGCAATTTTAAGGAGAGCCTGCTGATTCCCTCGCGCGACCTTTACAATCTGCAGGAGGTCTCCGTGCTCGTCCCGTTGCATCAGAATCCGGGCGAAGCCTTGATGCAGGGA
>CAXNEN010000146.1:0-4720 GCA_964201505.1 Opitutales bacterium | reverse complement strand
CGACGAGCCGTTGCCTCAGAGACGTTGAACTGTTTGCAGATCTCCAGCACAGGCACGTACCCGACCTTGGAGAGAAGTTTAGCAATCGCCTCGCGGCGTGCTTCAATGATGTGGCGGGCTACTTTCATAAAGTCGTAACTAGATGGGTTTGGGGAAGTTCCGTTATGAGCGTTCCCAATCGTGCAATCAATAACTCAATTCCATACGATTGCCGACCTGTTCTGTATTTCGCACAATATACATTATGTCTAGTTGTAAAAGGTGCAATGATAACAGCCATAATATAAGGTAGAATCGTTTAATCTTGGGTTAAATCGCCCCATTCTTATCTTTTCGTCTATAGACCCATGAACGCCCCCATTCAATCATATTGCCATTTTGGACTGGTTTTGGCGATCGTATCTTCGGGGTTTGTCGGTTGCAGCACGACGAACAAGCCGGAAACGAAGCCGGTCGTGGTGGCGCCAATATTCACGGGGCTGGTCATCGAACAAGGACCGGGGTCATTGGGCGCCGAGATGCGCAAAGAACCGGTGAGCTGCCTGATCCTCCACCATACCGCTGGCTCCCTGCCCTCCTCCCTAGAGATCCTCCAAGGCAAGGACCCCAAGCATAAGGTTGGGGTCCACTATGTGGTCACCGACGAACCTAAGCCCCGGGTCATCCGGATGGTACCCGAGAATATGTCAGCTTATCATGCCGGCAAAAGCGCTTGGGGTAAGCTGATCAATCTCAATCAGAATTCGATCGGCATCGAAATCATCAATTACGACGGCAATGTCTACCCTTACTCGGATGCTCAGGCGGACATCATCTTCGCTCTCTGCGAGGAAATCATCCGGCGTCATAACATCAAACCATGGAACGTACTCGCGCATTCCGACATCGCCGTAGGCCGCAAGGTGGATCCTGGTTCGAAGTTTCCTTGGGCCAAGCTGGCGTCGCTAGGTATCGGCGCCTGGCCGCTACCCAATGAGGTCGCCGACAACCTTAAGAAGAAACGTGATCTCTCGCATGGTCACGTGCGCAGTCTGCTGACGGCCTATGGCTACGCCCTTGAGCCTGGTGAGGCCGGACTCAAGCTAGGCGTTGAAGCCTTTCAGCGTCACTTTCGTTCGGCCAAGGTCGACGGTCTCATCGACAGCGAGACAGTCGCGACCCTCGAAGCCCTGCTCCGCCGCTATCAGTCGAAGGCCTACCGCGAAGCCGAGTTCACGCCTTGAGTTGGACGCCGAAGAACCGAAGCACCTTGTTGGCGTAGCCGCGCAATAGGTCGCGTTCTGGGTAACCTAGCTTATCCAGGTAGATGGCGTAGAAGACCATGCCTGCTAGCCCGGGCAAACCAATCGCGACAACGTGCCCCAGTACATCCCCTATTTTTCCCGACATGATGGGGTTCTCAATCAAGGCTTTTTGCAGGAAGCTGTAACCTTGAAATGCGATGCTCGCTAGTATGACGGACCCGATAATCACTTGGATGGCTGGCTTAAATAGGCTCTCGGTCAGGAACTCGGGCGCATGCTTCTTGAGGTAATGCCGAAGCACGAGGTACTGCCAGATCGTCGAGATGGCGTTGGCCAAGGCGAGGCCTTCGACGCCCTTGCCCAGCCAGACGGCAATCAGCGAGCCCACAGCGCTCACGATCAGTGCATGGATGGCGGCAATGAACGTGATCTTGGTCTGGCCGGCGACGTTGAGCGCCCGCGTGACGATCGAGATCATCGCGTAGAACGGCATGGCGATGGCGAATAGAACCAGGAGGACAGCCGTTGCCTTGCAGTTGTTCAGATTGAAGTTTCCGTATTGGAAAAGGAGCTGCACGATTGGTTCGGCCAAGGCAGCCAATCCGAACGCGGCCGCAACGTTGATCGCCAGGACGAGGCGCATGCCGCGACCGTAGTTGCGGGCGAGCATCGGGACGTCGCGATTGGCGAAGGCGGTGGCGAGCGCCGGGAAGATGACGGCGGCGATGGAGGCCGAGAACAGCCCGATCGGAAGTTCGACAATGCGGTTGGCGACGTAGTAATACATCAGTCCAGCGTCGCTGACGTTGTAAGCCATGGCGCGCGAGATGAGCACGTTGACCTGTTGGACCCCGGCTCCGAGCGCGGCGGGTAGAAATGCGATGCTGAGGGTCTTCCATGCGGCCTCATCCGCGTTCGCCAGCCGGGGATGCCAGCCTTCCTGACGGAGGCCCCACAGCGGAATGAGCAACTGCAAGGCGCCGCCGACCAGCGCACTGACGCAAAGCCAGACGGCCTTACCCATGTCGGTCGTGGCCAGGTTGTCACCAAAGACGCCTAATCCGACGATCATGCAGAGGTTGAGCACGCCCGAGGCGATCTCCGCCAAGCCGAAACGGCCGCTAAGGTTCACCGCCGAAGTGAACAGCGCCGCGATGCAGATCAGCGGCATGTACGGCATGCAGATCGCGGTCAGGATCGCCGCCGAGCTATGGGTCGGCCGAATCAGAGCCCAGAGCAGCGCTGAGCCGATGCCAAGCATCGTCAGGCCAATCATCCACGGGAAGACCTTCCGCAAGACGAAGTTCAGGAAGCCGAATGCAGCTGGCTGGCCGTCTTTGACAGACTTGTCCGCGAGCACCGGTACGATGGCCGCGGTCAGCGCCCCTTCTCCAAGCAGCCGGCGAAAGAGGTTCGGAATTTGGAATGCAAAGATGAATGCGGAGCCGATGGCCGTGGCGCCGAAGACGGCGGCAATTAACTGATCTCGGAATAGGCCAAGGACACGCGAGACCATCGTCCAGGAGGCGGTCTTCGCCATGGCCTGGTACTGGCGCGTCTGCTCGGTCATGACCTCAGGGCTGGATGGCGCGCATGCCTTCTTCGAGCACGGCACGGAGAGCTGGCACGAGGTCGGTCCGCGGTACCTCGGCTTCGGAGCGATCAGCCATGCTGCGCACCTTGGCAACACCCTTGGCGACTTCGCTGCCACCATAGACGAGCGCATACTTGGTGCCGGCGACTTCGGCAGCCTGGATGAGCTTGGGGAACTTGCCGTCCTTGAGATTGTATTCCACGCGGAAGCCGGCGCGGCGCAGGTTAGCGATATCTTCGAGCGCGGCGTTACGGGCATCGTCACCGAGAATCATCACGTAGAAGTCAGGACCGTCGGCGTAAGCTGGGATGAGTTTCTTGAGTTCCAGGAGGTCGCGTAAGGTGACGTCGCCCATGCCAAAACCTACGGCGGGCAGGTCCGGACCTCCGAGCTTCTTGACCAAGGCGTCATAGCGACCACCCCCAGCGAGGGCGCGGGCTTCGCCGCCGGTCTCAAAGGCTTCAAAGACGAAGCCGGTGTAATAGGCTAGGCCGCGGACAATGGTGAGGTCGATGGCGACGCATTCGCCAAAGCCCATGGTGGTGAGCGTACCCAGAAGATTTTTCCATTCGGCGAGGCGTTCGGTCATCGAAGCGTCGCCGGTGGCGAGCTTCTCGAGGTCGGCCAAGGACTTCGTGTTCGCGAACGCGCGAGCGGCCTCGAGGGTCTTGACTGGATCGACCGTCGTGCCGGCGAGCGCCGCGGTCATGGCGTCGAGCAGATCCTTGGGGGCGCCGCGTTCCAGTTTGTCGACTACGCCAAGTACGGCTCCGGCCTGCGCTTGGGGTACGCCGAGGCTGCCGAGGTAGCGGAACCAAAGTGTGCGGTCAGAGACTCGGATGCGGAAATCCTGCTGCGTTAGGCCGAAGCCGAGTAGGCAATCGGCGCAGAGCGCGATGATCTCGGCGTCCGCCGCAGGGCCAGCTTCGCCCAGCAAGTCGGCGTTGAGCTGATGGAAGGCGCGAAGGCGGCCTTTCTGGGGCTTCTCGTAGCGGTAGTTCTCCCCAATCGCAAACCAGCGGATGGGCTTGGGCATCCCATTGGCCTTGGCACCGACCATCCGGGCTAGCGACGGGGTCATCTCGGGACGGAGGCTGACCTTGCGGCCACCTTTGTCTTCGAAATTGAAGAGCTGTCGGACGATTTCTTCGCCCGACTTCTCGGTAAAGAGTTCTAGTGGCTCGAGGACCGGCGATTCCCATTCACGAAAACCATAGCGCCGGCAGGCACCGCGCCAGACATCCATGATATGCCCGAGTACGGCGCGGTCTTCAGGATAGAACTCCCGGAAACCGGGGAGCGTTCGAATATCGGACATCGCGAAGCGGAATTACTGAGCGGGCTTCTCGACGTCGTACGACTTGAGCTTGGCTTTCAGTTCCTTGCCGGCCTTGAACTTGATCACCGCGCGCTTCGGGATGACAACATCCGTCTCAGGGCGATTCGGGTTACGTCCGATACGGCTCTTACGAACCTGCACCTGGAACACGCCGAAGTTGCGGAGCTCGACGTCACGCCCAGCCAGCAGTGCTTCGCTGATGGCATCGAGGGTCATCTGGACCGAGTCGCGGATGTGCTTCTGCGGGTAGCCCTTGTCCGTGAAAATCTTGAGGACGATGTCGCGCTTGGTAAGGTTGTTGGACATGACGTTGCGTAAGTGTTGATAGACAAAGGCATGGGAAAGAGGTCGTGGCAATACCACACCAGAAAAACCTTACTCCAGGTTCTGGACCTGCTCTCGGATGCGTTCGATCTCGGTTTTCGCCTCCAAAACCAGCTTGGTCGTGGCAATTTCCGAGGCCTTGCTACCAATGGTGTTAACTTCGCGCAGTAGTTCCTGAATGAGGAAATCGAGCTTTCGTCCACAATTAGGCTGTCCGAG
>CAXNEN010000145.1:0-4753 GCA_964201505.1 Opitutales bacterium | reverse complement strand
CGTTTAAAGGGTCATTTCCCCGTTGAAACAGGCAGGAATGGGTTCCAAGGTTGAACCTACCTAATTTTCATGGCCGTCGAAGTCAAAATCCCTCCCATGGGCGAATCTATCACCGGGGGCCTCCTGGCCGCCTGGATGGTCAAAAGCGGCGACGCAGTTCGCAAAGGCCAAGCCCTCTTTTCTTACGAAACCGACAAGGTGACCTCCGAAGGTACCGCTGAAGTCGACGGCAAGATCACCCTCTCTGTCGAAGCCGGCACCGAAGTCCTTGTCGGCCAAGTTGTAGCCTCGATCGAGGCCGGTGCCGCAGGTAACGCTCCCCTCGCTGCGGCGCCTGTCGCCAAGGCCGCTGCCGTGGCTTCGGCCGCACCCGCACCCGCGCTGAAATCCGCACCAGTCGCCGCCAAGTCCGGCGCCGCCGCCGAAGTTTCTCCTGCCGTCCGACGTCTCGCCGCCGAAACCGGCCTAAACCCCGCTGGCGTCGAAGGTACCGGCAAAGCTGGTCGCGTCACCAAGGGCGACATGCTCGCCGCTCTCGCTGGTCAGGCTCAGATTCACGCCGTCGCTCTGGCCGCCACGGCCGCCCCCTCTTCCGCCGCCGCACTCTCCGCTCCGGCCGCTGCAGTCCCCATCCCTTCGCGCGAAGGACGAACCACGCGCAAGCGCATGTCCCCGCTGCGACGCAAAATCGCCGAACGCCTCGTTCAGGCCAAGACGGAGACCGCGATGCTCACGACCTTCAATGAGGTCAACATGGCTCCGGTCATGGAGCTCCGTAAACGCCACGGAGAAGAATTCCTTAAGAAATACGGGGTTAAGCTCGGCTTTATGTCCTTCTTCGTGAAAGCCGCCGTCCAAGCGATGAAGGAAGTTCCCTCGATTAACGCGCAGCTCGACGGCGAGGACATCGTCGAGAATAACTTCTTTGATATCGGCGTGGCCGTCGGCACCGACAAGGGTCTGATGGTCCCGGTCGTCCGCGATTGCGACCAACTCAACTTCGCCGGTATCGAGAAGGCGATCGGCGACTTCGGTAAGCGCGCCCGCGACGGTAAGATCCAGCTGCCCGAACTTCAGGGCGGCGTCTTCACGATCTCCAACGGCGGCATCTATGGCTCGATGCTCTCGACGCCGATTCTCAACCACCCGCAGGCGGCCATCATGGGCCTCCACAATATCGTCGAACGTCCCGTCGCTGAAAACGGTCAAGTCGTGATCCGCCCGATCATGTACCTCGCCCTCTCTTACGACCACCGTATCGTCGACGGCAAGGAAGCCGTGACCTTCCTTGTCAAGGTGCGCCAGTTCATCGAAGACCCTCAGCGCCTGCTGTTTGGCGTCTGATCTCCCTCTCCTAATCCTACCTCAATGTCTCAATTCGATCTCGTCGTAATCGGTTCCGGTCCCGGTGGCTATGTCGCCGCCATCAAGGCCAGCCAGCTCGGCCTCAAGGTGGCTCTCGTGGAAAAGGATAATACCCTCGGCGGCACCTGCCTCAACGTCGGTTGCATCCCTTCCAAGGCTCTCCTCCATTCCACCGAAGTCTACCAGCAAGCCCTGCACGGCACGAAGCACGGCCTGGTTGGTGCCGAGAAGATCACTTTCGATGTCTCTGCGATGCTCGCGAATAAGGATAAGGTCGTCGCGCAGCTCAATATGGGCGTCGGCGCTCTGCTCAAGAAACGTAACGTCGAGATCGTGCGCGGCCTCGGACGCCTCGTGAAGTACGGCCATGTGCTCGTCCGCTCCACCGCCGGCGACCGCACGCTCGAGACGAAGAACATCCTCATCGCCACCGGCTCCGTCGCAATCGAACTGCCCTTCATGAAGTTCGACGGAGAAACCGTTATCTCTTCCGACCACGGGATCTCGCTGAAGGCCGTCCCTGAAAAGATGGTCGTCGTCGGTGCCGGCGCCATCGGCCTTGAGCTCGGTTCCGTCTGGGCCCGTCTCGGCTCCCAAGTCACCGTCGTCGAGATGCTGCCGTCCATCGGCGGGCCGTCCTATGACGCCGACGTCGCCAAGGCCGCGCAGACCGCTTTTGAAAAACAGGGCATTAAATTCGAGTTGGGCGCCAAGGTCACCGGCGTGAAGAAGACCGCCGCGGGTTCCGCCCTTACGGCCGAACGCGATGGCAAGGCCCTCGAATTTGTGGCCGACAAGATCCTCGTCGCCGTGGGCCGCAAGGCCAACACGACCGGCCTCGGCGCTCAAGAAGCCGGCCTCAAGCTCGATGAACGCGGCCGCATCGTCATCGATGCGCAGTTCCAGACCAACCTTCCAAGCGTCTACGCCATCGGTGACGTCGTCGCCGGCCCCATGCTCGCCCATAAGGCCGAAGACGAGGGCGTTGCGGTCGCCGAGAACCTCGCCGGCAAGCATGGCCACGTGAACTACGCCATCATCCCAGGCGTCATTTACACCGACCCCGAAGTCGCCTGCGTCGGTCTCTCCGAGGCCGAGGCCAAGGCTAAGAATATCGAGGTCGCCATCGGTAAGTTCCAGCTCGCCGGCAACGGCCGCGCGATCGCTTCCGACTGCACTGACGGTTTCGTCAAAATTGTCGCCTGCGCCAAGACTGACAAACTTCTCGGCGTCCAGATGGTCGCCAGGGGTGCCTCGGAGATGATTGCCGCCGCCTGCGCCCATATGGAATACGGCGGCAGCGCCGAAGACGTAGCGCGCACCTGCTTCGCCCACCCGACCGTCAGCGAGTCCTTCAAGGAAGCCGCAATGGCCGTCAGCAAGTCGAGCATCCACTCGCTCTGAGCGTAGGCCGGACTTTTGAACGAAAGGGTGCGAATAGCACCCTTTCTGATTTTGTACCCCCAACAAGGACGCCCTCCCAAATGGAAGGAAGGCGCCGAATGAAAAGCAAGGGGCCAGGCTTGCCACGGCACACGGATGGACTGACTGCCGTTGCTTCCTTCCGGACCTGGCGGGATTCGTCGGCCACCCATTGCATGGGGCCTGGCTTGCCAATCTTTGTGCCCGCCTAGTCCGTTCTTTTCAATCCCCAACTTAACCCCTAATCATTACCCTTTCCGATGGCCGAAATCCCCAAATCCTATGAGCCGCAAGGCGTCGAACAGCAGTGGTATGACCGCTGGGTCGCAGCCGGCTGTTTCAAGGGTAAGGTTGACCACACCCGCGAATCCTTTGCAGTGATGATCCCTCCGCCTAACGTCACGGGAGTCCTGCACATGGGACACCTGCTGAATAATACGCTGCAGGACATCATGGTCCGCCGCGCCCGACAGGAAGGCAAATCCGCCCTCTGGCTTCCGGGCACCGACCATGCCGGCATCGCCACGCAGTCCCGCGTCGAGAAGGAACTCCGCCAAAAGGAAGGCAAGACGCGCCACGACCTCGGTCGCGAGAAATTCATTCAGGTCGCGTCGGATTGGCGCGATAAGCACGGCGGCATCATCCTCGGTCAGCTCCGTAAGCTCGGCGCTTCCTGCGACTGGGATCGCACGGTCCACACGCTCGACGCCGGCTACTCGCAGGCGGTGCTGCTGACTTTTGTCACGCTTTACGAACGCGGGTATGTCTATCGTGGCAAGCGCATGGTCAACTGGTGCCCGGTCTCACAGACCGGACTCTCTGACGAAGAAGTGATCATGAAGCCCACCAAGGGCTCGCTCTACCGTATGCGCTACGAGGTCGCTGAGATTCCCGGCACGTTCCTCGAGATTTCCACCACGCGCCCGGAGACCATCCCGGGCGACGCCGCCGTCGCGGTCCACCCCGAGGACGAACGCTACAAGCATCTCATCGGCAAGCACGTCTGGCGCCCCTTCCCTCGCGCCCAGATTCCGATCGTCGGCGATACGGCGGTCGAGAAAGATTTCGGTACCGGTGTCCTAAAGGTCACCCCCGCCCACGACCGCACCGACTTTGATATCGGCAAGCGCCACGACCTCCCAGTCGTCGATGTGATGAACCCGGACGGCACGATGAACGCTGACGCCGGACCGCTCGCCGGAGTGGAACGTTTCAAGGCCCGTGCGATGGCTGAAAAACTCCTCGAAGAGCTCGGCGCCCTGGTGAAGACCGAGCCCTACGAAAACACGGTGGGCTACTCCGAACGCGCCGACGTGCCGATCGAACCTCGGCTCAGCGAACAGTGGTTCATCCGCTACCCGAAGATCGACGAAGCTAAGCGTGCCGTCACGACGGGCATGATTAAGTTCCACCCCGAACGATGGACGAAGACCTACCTCCACTGGCTAGAAAACATTCAGGACTGGTGCGTCAGCCGCCAGCTCTGGTGGGGCCATCGCATCCCGGTCTGGTACCGTAAGGGCGCCGACCGTAACGACCCGAAGAACCTCCACGTCTCCCTCACGGCCCCCACTGACGGCGCCAATTGGGAACAGGACCCCGACGTGCTCGACACCTGGGCCTCCTCCTGGCTCTGGTGCCTCGCGACCATCGGTTGGCGCAAGCCTGGCGAAACGACCGAAGAACTGAAGCATTGGTATCCGACCGGTGCCCTCGCGACGGGTCCGGACATCATCTTCCTCTGGGTCGCCCGCATGATTATCGCCGGCCTCGAACTGCACGGTCCGGAAAAGAAGACGCTCACCGACGAAGAGATCCGCCAGCGCATCCCGTTCAAGCGCGTCTACTTCAATGGCATCATCCGCGACAAGCTCGGACGCAAGATGTCCAAGTCTCTCGGCAACTCGCCCGAGCCCCTCGATCTGATCGCGAAGTTCGGCGCCGATGGTCTTCGCTTCGGCCTGCT
>CAXNEN010000144.1:0-4759 GCA_964201505.1 Opitutales bacterium | reverse complement strand
ACCTTGGTAGGTCGTTTGGCGTCAGGAAATCACTTGACGATTTCGAGGATCTGGCCGGCGCCGATGGTCTTGCCGCCTTCGCGAAGAGCGAAGCGCTGGCCCTTTTCCATCGCGACGGGCTTCTGCAGCTCAATCGTGATCGTGACGTTATCGCCAGGCATCACCATTTCCACGCCTTCCGGGAGCATCACGGTGCCAGTGGCATCGCAAGTACCGAAGAAGAACTGCGGGCGGTAGTTGTTGGCGAAAGAAGTGTGGCGGCCGCCTTCATCCTGCTTGAGGACGTAGATCTGGGCCTTGGCGACGGTGTGAGGCTTGATGGAACCCGGCTTGGCGAGGACCTGGCCACGCTCAATCTGGCTCTTTTCGATACCACGGACGAGGAGACCGACGTTGTCGCCAGCCTGGCCTTGGTCGAGCTCCTTACGGAACATTTCGACCCCAGTGACGGTGGTCTTGAGGGTGTCGCGGAGACCGACGATTTCAATTTCTTCGCCAACCTTGATGATGCCACGCTCGATACGACCAGTAGCGACGGTGCCGCGACCGGTGATGGAGAACACGTCTTCGACGGACATCATGAAGGGCTTGTCAGTTTCGCGCTTAGGCTCGGCAATCTCGGTGTCGAGAGCGGCAAGGAGGTCCTGGATGGACTGTTCGCCTTCCGGGGTTCCTTCGAGAGCGGCGGTGGCGGAGCCACGGACGATCTTGGCGGTGTCGCCTTCGTAGTTGTACTTGTTGAGGAGGTCGCGGACTTCCATCTCGACGAGGTCAATCAGGTCAGGCTCGGAAAGGTCGACCTTGTTGAGCCAGACGACGATCTTCGGCACGCCGACCTGGCGGGCGAGGAGGATGTGCTCCTTGGTCTGGGGCATGACGCCGTCAGCAGCGGAGACGACCAAGATCGCGCCGTCCATCTGGGCGGCACCGGTGATCATGTTCTTAACGAAGTCGGCGTGGCCCGGGCAGTCGACGTGGGCGTAGTGACGGTTGATGGACTCGTACTCGACGTGTGCCGCGGCGATGGTCACGGTCTTGGTGGCGTCACGGACGGTACCACCCTTGGTGATTTCCGCGTAGGACTTATTCTCAGCCAGTCCGCGACGGGCCTGCACTGCCACGATGGCGGCGGTGGTGGTCGATTTGCCATGGTCAATGTGGCCGATGGTACCGACATTGACGTGAGGCTTGGTGCGATTGAACTTCTCTTTGGCCATGGTTTTGGTGGTGAGGAGGTGGTTAGGTTTGGTGTGTGGAAAATGATGGAGCCCCCGACTGGAATTGAACCAGCGACCTCGTCCTTACCAAGGACGCGCTCTGCCAACTGAGCTACAGGGGCGAACCGTCGGCGTACTTGAAGACGCGAAGGGAAGGGTTTGAATGACCATCGAAAACCCCTCCGTCAAGCGGATTTTTGCAAGGGTTTTACACCCTTCTAGGGGGTAACTTAGGGGCCCACGATCAGCCGGTAAACGCCTGGCGATAACTGCTTGGACCAATCGACGTTCTGTGCCCAACGCTGGATAGCCTCATCCAAGGACTTTGAGCCAGAAAGTCGCACTTTGCCCCCAAGTGGCGCCTTCCCCAGCGAGTCGACGCTCAATATTACCTCAAAAACAGAATTAAATGGGGCATTTAAATCGCTTTTATCCCCATTTAGTTCGTTTTTAAAACTCAGGTGGTCTATTTTCCCATTTAAAATTGGATTCTTAGACCCACCAATAGGATAAACTTGGAAAAATGCCATTCTAGGAGCGACGCCCTCCCCTTTAAATCCCCGGGATCCGAAGCTAGAAAAAGGCTCCGCCTCTGAAATGGGTACGGCCTTTGCTGCCAAGGGGGCGGACTGTCGGGGCACCTGAAGCGTGGAATCCCTGCCCAAGGGCTTGGCGGGATCGAACTGAAGGACCGAAGCTACCCTGGGGAAGGGGGCATCCTCGGGCTGGCCGACCTCGGCGCGAGCACCCCCGCTCACCGTAGATTTCCCGGGGAAGTAGACGGCCGAAGTATCCAGCAGGACGACGCTCTCAGTCCGCGCGTCCCCGAGGGGCACCAGACGGACTCCGTCAGACAACGGCGGGGCAGGCTCATTCCCGCCTGCGCCCGGCTTGAAGATCAGTAGCGTCAAAAGGAATAGGCCTAGCCCGCAGAGCAAGGCGGTACGGGTCAACGGCGGGATGCGTCCGCCAGTCAAGTTACGGAATGTGGTGAGCGCCCTCATGCTCAGCGGTCGAGGGTGCGCTCGGCGACCGTCACACGTGCCAGCGAGCCACGGCCTTCGCGGATGAAGTTTACCATCAAGACCTCGCCCGGCTTCCGGCGGGAAATCGCCAGACGTAACTCGTTCCAATTCTCGAAAGGCTTTCCGTCCAAAGCCACGATGATGTCACCTACCCTCAGGCCGGCCTTCGCCGCCGGAAGGCCGTCGCTGATGAGTGAGACGCGCACGGCGCCCTTCTTTCCGAGATTGAGCTTGGTGGCCTCGGCGAGGGAGATGTCTTCGCCTTGGACCCCGATAAGGCCACGCACGACCTTGCCGCCGTTAGCCAGATCCGTCGCGACGGAAACGATAAGATTAGCCGGAATGGAATAGCCGAGGCCGATACTGCCGCCGGTGCCGGACTTGATTGCGGTATTCATGCCCAGTAGGCGGCCTTCGAAATCAATGAGAGGCCCGCCGCTATTGCCTGGATTGATTGCCGCGTCGGTCTGGATGAAGTCCTCGAAAGCCATGCCCATACCCTGTTTGCCGGAGCGTCCGAGCGCAGAGACGATACCGGAGGTCACCGTCATACCAGCGTCGAGCGGATTACCGATGGCGAAGACGACATCGCCCACGCGGGCTTTGTCGCTATCGGTAAACTTGGCGAACGGCAGGTTACGTCCCTCAATCTTCAGCACGGCGATATCGCTGCCAGCATCGACGCCGAGCACCTTAGCTCGGAATTCCCGGCGATCCTGGAGCTGGACGATAACGGTATCTGAAACGGTGGTACGGTCGGCCTTCATCACTACATGCCGGTTAGTGATGACGAAGCCCTCAGGATGGATGATCGTGCCGGAACCGAGGCCGGTCGGCATGAGCGTCTCGCCCGTCTTTTCGTCCTTCAGGACCCTATCCTTGTCGATGCGGCCGCCTAAGCGATTCAGGACGGACTGGGGAATGACTTCGGCGGTGCGAATGCTGACGACCGCTGGCATGATTCGGGCCAGCATGTCGGCATAGCTCGCACCGGGCGCGGTGCGGTTGATCGGGCGGACATCCGTATCAAAGGAGACGCCGGCGAAGGCCATGGCCGGCAAGAGGACAAGCGCGGTGAGATGACGGATCATGACTCACTCATCCTACCCCGCATACCGCCCAATGCAAGCGACCTCAGCGGGCCATCGTGAACCCGCCACCCGGCTGGTTCGGTTCGGCCTCGTCGCGATCCTTATTGAAGCGCATCGAGAACAGGCGGGTGATGCCCTTCTCCTGCATGGTCGCCCCGAAGATATCGTCGGCCGCGGAGACGGTACGCTTATTATGGGTGATTACCAAGAACTGGGAGAAACGAGTAAACTCGCGGATGATGGCCGTAAAGCGGTTCACATTGGCGTCATCGAGCGGAGCGTCGAGCTCGTCGAGCACGCACAGCGGCGAGGGCTTCACCATGTAGATGGCGAAGAGCAGTGCGACGGCGGTCATGGTACGCTGGCCGCCGGAAAGGAGCGAGATGCCGCGCAGCTTAGTGCCTGGGGGCTGGGCGATGATTTCGATACCACTTTCGAGCGGATCTTCCGCCTCGACCATGGTGAGATCCGCCGTGCCGCCTTCAAAGAGGCGCTCGAAGGTGAACTTGAAGTTCTTGCGTACCTGTTCGAAGGTGTCGGTGAAGAGCTTAAGGGAGGTCTGGTTGAGTTCCTCGATCGCCTTGGTGAGCTCTTCCTTGGCCTTCCAGAGGTCATCGCTCTGCTTGGTGAGGAAGTCATGGCGGTCGCGCAGGGAGGAATATTCCTCGACGGCGACGAGATTCACCGAACCCATGCCAGCCATACGTTCGCGTAGTTCGGCGATCTCGCGGACGAGGGGTGGCCAATCGGCAGACTCCATCGAAGCAAGGTCCTCGGCGGTCGGCTCGCCGCGACGCACGACGGCCTTCGGGGCCGGGCGGGAGCCTTCTTCATCGGTCTCCTCGAGGTCGTCGAAGCTGGAGATGCCTTCTGGTTCGCCATCCGAGAGCCAGAGCTGCAGGCGCCAGTCGACTTCAGCAACGTCGAGCTGATGATCGGACTGGACCTTCTCGACGATGAAGCCGCACTGCGATGACTGCTCGGCGAGCGAGACTTCGAGCCCTTTGAGGCGAGTATCAGCGACGCGCAGGCGGTCGCGGTCGACGGAAAGCACGCGGTCTTCGGATTCGACAGCCGCGTCGGTCTCATGAAGGGAGCCGCGCAGGTCGTTGAGCCCAGAATTGGAAGTCTCGATTTCGCTGGCGAGTCGGGCGGAAGTCTCCCGGGCGCCGGTGGCCTGGGCCTTGAGCTCGCCGATAAGCTTCTCGTTCTGCTGGGTTTCGATGCGACGTGAATTCAGGCGGGCGACGGCTTCGGCGCGGCGCGATTCAAGGTCGGCCAGCTCGCGGCCGACGAGTTCAAGGCGCTGACGCTGTTCGGCGTGGGCGAGGCGGGCTTCGCCCAAGGCGTTACGGCGCAGATCGGATTCAGCGCGGGCGGACTCAAGCTGGACTTCACCGGAAGTGATCGAGGCACGGAGTTCGGC
>CAXNEN010000143.1:0-4769 GCA_964201505.1 Opitutales bacterium | reverse complement strand
TCGACGAGGCCTTGGTCGTTCAGGGCGTAGAGTACCGTGCAATCGAACCCATGACGGGTGCTGAGAATCTTCGCCAGCATGGGCATGGACTGCTCGCTCCGGTATTCTTGGTCGGCCGCGATAAGGACGATGTGCTTACCTTTGCCCGGGCCTTCACCGCCGGCATAAGTCAGCCATTGGGGATTTTCAGGTACCGGATGGGCCAGGCCATTTAGGCTCCAGAGGAGTAAGGCGAGTCGGAGTAATTTCATGAGAGGTGAGGGCGCCGCTTACTTCGCGGGGATTTCATTGACGGTGTAATACGCCTTGGTGTGGAGCAGGGGCGCACCGGTCTTGGCACGGACTTTCGCGAAATCGAATTCATGGATGTGGCCCTCTTCGACCCGCTCGAGGCTGAGCCGGACTGACAGCCCGTCCGCTGCGGGCACGGCTTTGAGTACTTTGGGCGTGGTCTGGTCGACTTCCGGGCTGCCGTAGCCGCCTCCGTAGATGTGCGTGTAGGTCGAGACGTCGTAGTTCGCCGGGTTGGCCGCGGTCTCGGGATCGACGGGTAGGGTGAACGTGACCAAGAAGCCATCGGGCTTGATGTTGATCTCTTTTACTTCGAAGGGGGTGACGCCACTCCAGTCGATGCGCTGGAGCGCAAAGGGTTCGTTGCCGCGCACGGGCCACTGGGCGTTGGTCGTGAAGCCGCCGGCGACGAGGTGACCTTGTGGCGAGAACTCCACGTTCATGATGCCGGTGGCCAGCCCTTCGCGGAAGGGGTAGCAAGCACCTTGCCAGACTCCGTTGACCTGTTCGGTGGTCGCACGCAGGAGGATGCTCATGGTGTAGTCGCCGAGGAAGAATTGCCCGGCGAAGGGCCCGAACTTGCCGCCAGTCTGATCGAGCCGGAAGCCAGATATCGATCGCCCCATCTTGATGTAAGGGAAGCGCACCGCCGGGGGCACGAACTCTTTCACGCGTTTGCGCTCAAGGTGTATCCGCGAGTTGCTGTTGGGCTTCACGGGCTCTTTGAGGTCCTTCGTGAACGCATACCAATTGTAGCTCGCCGGGTGGCCGAGGAAGCCTCCGGGCTTTAGATGCTTGAGCGAGCAAGAGCCGTTCCACGGTCCTTGGCTCTCGATGACGAACATTTCGCCCTGGGTATTAGCCGCGATGCCGCCGGGGCTGCGCAGGCCGCTACACACAGGGATCATCTGACCTTGCGGTGTAATCTTCACGGCCCACCCGCGGAAAAGGTTATGCGATTCGTACGACCCGCTGAGGCCCAGCGCTACCCAGATATTACCCTGCGGATCATGCTTGGAGGCGAAGGCGAACTCATGGCCCTCGGCGTAGCCCCAATTATTGGAGAGGGTTTCGTAGCGGTCCGCGACGCCGTGGCCCTTGGTGTCACGGATGCGCAGGACTTCACTAAAAGAAGTCGCCGTCATCGCGCCATCTTTCCACGCAAGGGAGAAGATCTCATCCTGGCCGGTCGCAAAGAGGTGGAACTCTGGCTTCGGTGGCGTGGTGAACGCGCCTTGGATGAAGTAGATGTCACCGCGGCGCGTGCCCACCGCGAGTCGCCCGTCGGGCAATACTTCCAAGCCGCCTGGCCGCATCGGAATCGTCGAGGGAATCGGGATGTTGACGATGGGGTAATACTTCGCTTCCGCGGTGGCGGTGCCCCACATGGCGCCTAAGTCCTCGGCCGCGAGGCCGGGTGCGCAGGCGAGCAACGCCCAGACGAGGATGGAGCGGGCCGTTACCATTGGTAGTCGAGGGTGAGGGTGGAGGTGCCCGCTGGCAGCGTGAGCGGGATGAGGAGTTCATCTTCCCGCACGATACCTTGGTGGGCATCCGTGAGGCGGACTTTCAATTTTGCGGCGGTAAAGGTTTTGGCGTCTATCGCGGCGACCTTGGCGCCACTGATAGCCCGGAAGTAGAAGGGGGCAGTACCGCTGGGAGTCGTGAAGGTGAGGGTGCGTTTGAAATACGTCTTACCATCGGCCCCGCGCACATCCTCGAAGAAGTCCGCCACTTTCACTTCACCGTATTCGTAGTGAAAGGTCGGACGCTGAAGCGCATCCAGATCATAGCCCCGGAATTGATAGCCGAGGTTTTGGGGGAAGCCGAAGGTGGTCTTGCCCTTGGCGGGCCAATTGTCCTCGAGGGATTTGAGCCGATGAAACGGCACGCCTGCGGGGAAGGGGACCATCGTATCCTGGGCGCGCGGCTGGAAGGAACCTAAGTCGACATTGGCGAACTCGCCCTTCCAGAGTTGTCGCAGGGTCATCTCCTCCGAATCGAAGCCAAGGCTGATGCGGCCAGGGTAGCCTACCGCGATACCACGGTAGCCGATATTGCTGCGTCCGCGACAAAGCTCGGCTACGTCCGTTACGCGCAGTTCCTTGGACTGACGGGAAAGCCCGAGCGGATTCTTGGCCTGCGTGCCGGCTTCGAGGTACCGCCAGAGGGCTTCAATCTGTTGGGAGGAATCGCCCCCGAGCACATCGGGGCGCAGGGTTTGCCCCCCCGGCCAATAGCTCGGCATGATGATACCAGGATGGAAGCGCTGGGGCGAACGCATGTAGAGGTGGAACCAGTTTTTCTGAATGCGTTGGGTCATCCCGACCAAGTCGAGGGCCCCCGCCCCGGCGGATTTCTGACCGTTGAAATCATGGCACGCGATACAGCTGAAGCCTTTGGTGCCCATCATCTCATAGCCGGCATTTTTTGATTCCTGTAAGTTCGGCACCTCGGGCAGGACGGCTTTCTCGAGGTGGTCGACCCGGCTAAAGAGTCCAACCAGCGGGCGCATATGGGCTTCGCCGAACTGCGGCATGGCCGTCGCAAGGTAAGGGCGTGGTCGTGCTCCTTGGAGGAGCGCCCCTTCGAGTCCGGCGGTGGTAAGCTTTGCCCCCACGTCGGAAAGCGTCGGCGGCAAGCGACCTTGATCGCCTAAAGCTGGTGCGGTGCCGGTGAAGAGTGTGTTGCGGGCCGGAGCGACGCCGCCGAGCCCGCGACGGTCGTGGCAGGCGAGGCAATTGAAACGGGTGAGTTCCAGTTGGAGGGATTGTTCGGGCGTGGCGGTGAAGCCGCTGGGGCTAGTCAACGCGGCGCGAATCATCGCGCGTTGATCGGCCGAGAGGTCGAAGTGGGCCCAGGCCCCGGGCTGTCCGCTGAGGCATCCTTGCTCGAGATTCAATTTGGCCAAGGGCATTGCGGGCGTCGCGGTTACGCCGACGTCATCATGGCAACGCGCACAACCCATGCTGGCGAATTTCTGGCGTCCTTCAGCGGCGAGGGCGCGATCGACGGCCGGGCTTTGGAAAGCGGCGATGGCTTGATCCGAGACCGACAACATCGCCGAGGGAATCGCCTGCCGCGGGAATTGCGGGCCTAGCATCTCGAAGTTCAGCGAGGGCTCCCGGCCCGTGTGGTAATAATCTAGCTGGAGTTTACGCCAACCGGCCGCAAGTGAGGCCTTGCCTTGGGCTTGGACGACCCCGCGTCGATCGCGCGGTTCTTGGGTGAGGACATCTTTGCCGTCAATCTGTAGGGTGCCGCCGTTCGCTTTGAGGAAGAACGTATACTGGCCGGTTGCTGGGAGGTTGATCCAGCCTTCGAAGCGGATCGCCATGTGATGATGTATCCGCTCGAGGTTGGTCAGCGCAAAATCGTTAATTGTGCCAGCCCGTTCGGACTCGATGGACTCATGTTTGAGTCCTTCCCAGACCTGGCCGCGGTACATGGTGTACGCCAGATGCCCCGGGACCCGTGTATCCCGCAGTAGGTAATGGGCGATGCTCTCGATTTCGCGCGGCGGCAATCGCAAGTCCGGCATGCGGCCAGAGGGGCGGCTCAAGTGCGGTTGCCGCAGGAAATCTGTCAGGCTCTTGAAACTATATTTCTGCTCCAGCTTACCGAGGGGCGTCGAAGTTTTGGCCATCGTCTCGTGCCCTTGCGCGTCGCGTGGCGAATGGCAGGCCGCACATCCACGGCTGTGAAAAAGTTTCTCTCCTTGGGCGGCCGCGACCGCATCTGGCTGTTGCGGCGCGAAAGTCGGCGGCTTAAGTGAAAGCAGGAAGTGCGTCAGCTGCGTGGCGGCGGTGGCTCGTTCGGCCTCGGTTAATTTTCCAAGCACATCGGGCATCGTCGATCCTGGCTTGATCGCGTGCGGAGTGCGGAGGTAAGTAGTGAGATAGTCCGGATGGAGCCGTGCTCCGATGCCGCTGAGTCTCGGCGCTTTCTTTGAAGTGGCCGCGAGTGCCGGCGAAGATTCGTGACAGGCTACGCAGTTGAGTTCTTCGATTAAGAGCTGCCCCTTGAGGGCCCCGTCGAGTTGCGCACCCGTGATGCCTGGCACCAGTACTTCATTGGCGTGTGCGACGGGCCCCAGCAGGAGGATCGCTCCGATGAAGTAAGCTATCCGCTCGAGGGAACGGGCAGGGTGGGGTTTAGCCGGGGTGGGCATCGGGATATCTAGGAGTCACGGGGCGGGGAAGTGGAGTGTAAAGGTGGGCGTAAAGCATGGCCCCGCTTTGCCGCGGGCGGCTTAACGTTTCTGTGGATGGCCTGGGCTTGACCATCGCCCGTAGCCCCCCATTACTGACCTTCCTTCGAATTAACGAGGGACCTGGAGAGGTGGCTGAGTGGCCGAAAGCGCCCGTTTGCTAAATGGGTATACCCCAAAAGGGTATCGTGGGTTCGAATCCCATCCTCTCCGCCACTTTGTCACGGTTAGGTCCGAATTACGGACTTAGCCTGATAATACATCTTTT
>CAXNEN010000142.1:0-4780 GCA_964201505.1 Opitutales bacterium | reverse complement strand
ACTCCTGATCGCGCTCCGTGCGCTGGAGGAATTTCGCCCGGGCCTTCACTTCGGCGACCGTCGCGACCGCGAGCGCCCTGATTTGCGTATCCGAAAGGTTGGCGTAGCCATTCCAATAGGCGGCGTCGGCGATGTTCCGGGTAGCGGGCACCTGCGTTGAGTCGCCGATAATGCGGGGCACGCGGGCATTGTTCGTCGCCGCGGGCGAATTCGCGGCCTGCGACCCAAGGGCCAAGCCCTTCAGCGAGCCATAGAGTCCCGTCCAGGCTTCGACCGAGGTGGAGTTCACGTTGAAGGCGCCGACGTTAAGCAGGTAACTCGAGAAACGACGGTAACCATCCGGCGCAGCTCCCGTGCTATCCGTGAGGAAGCCGTTAGCGAGCAGGGCGCTCGCGGAGGCACTGTCGTTCGGGAAAAGTGTCATGCGGGGGTTGGCCAGTTTGCCCGTGCCTGCCGCAAAGTCAGTCATGACCTGCGTGAGGGTCTTCGCGCGGACGTCGTTGTAGTTACCATTGCGCGAGCCGTCGCTGAGGATCGGCGCCGCACCCGAGAAGAAAAAGCTGTCCCAGAGGGCGTTGTTCATGAGGTAACTCATGTCGCCGAAGGTGTGTCCACCGATGGTGCCGGCGTTGGTGTGCGGCGTCCCATGGGTCCAGCTTTTGTCGAGGGGCACGACCATCGAGGGGAAGGAATTGCCCACCGTGCGATAGGGCATCCAGTCCCAAGGCGTGAGATTCGCATGCATGAACTGGCCAAGCGAGACGGGCGCGGCCACCGGGACTTCGACTGCCATTGCCGTGCTTAGGCCGCTCACGCCGTGCGAAGGGCCGCCGAGCCCATTGGCACCGTTCGCTTTCGCGGCGTCGATTTGCAACAGGTTACTCCAGGAGGTGGTCGAGCCGTTGAGGGCCAGTTCGTCGCCCCCAAAGAGCTGGGTGCGCAGGCTCGCCATGCCGATGCCGGGGAGTCCGTTGAGCGCCGGATTGGAAGAGGTCTGGGGCAGGGGGTTGCTGAAGAGCCAGGCCGGGTGGGCGGCCGGCACGGGATTGGACACGGCTGCGAGCCAGGAGAGAGCGTCGCGATTGTAACTGGTGGTACGGGAGGTGTCCGCGACGCGGGCCCGCGTGTCGAAGGCCCCGATCACCGGCCCCGGCGCGATCTCGGCGGTGGTGCGAATCGAGGACACCGGGCCGATGACGACTGGGTTCGTCACGCTGCCGGCGTCGCCGAGGTGCGTGGCGTTGAACCCACTACCGCCGGCGTTGATGTAGTGCGCGTAGCTGGCGAGCGAGTTGTTACGGCTCGTCCCGAGCACTTCACCTGCCCCGAGGTCTTGGCCATCGGCGCTCACGGTGTCGTCCTTCAAACTCTTCTTCCAGCCCGAGTTAAGATAGATCCAGTGGTGCCAATACATCGAGCTCGTCAGGTCGATGCAGCACTTGACCTGGTCCGCTGCATTGAAAAGGTAGGGTGCGGTCGTGCTGTCGGCGCGGATGTCGGTGTGGAAGCCGCCGGTGAAATAGAACCCGCGCTGCATGTTCAGGATCGGGATATTCGCGGCGTCGACGGACTTGCCTAGCGCGGACGCGTCCACGAGGTCCTTTGTGGTGAAGACGGCGAACTCGCCGGGTTCAAGGGTGGTCGCTGGCACTACCGCGACGAGATTTTCGGCGTTGGCGCCGGTCGAGGCAGCGGAAGCTGCCTTGAAATTGAACAAGGTATCGAAGAGCCTGGAGTCTGCGGTCGTCTTGAACGCCTGCGCCGGATCATTGCCGACGTGGGTGAATACCCGCAGGCGCATCTGGTCGAACTGCGAGAATGAGATCTTCAGCCCGCCTTTGATGCGAGGATCTGGTTCGCCCGCCGTCGGCTCCTTCAGCTTCAGCTGGACGTTGTAGGGGTTGTGGATGACCAGGATTGGGGTGCAGACCAACTTGAGCGTGTAGTTAGCGCCCGACTGCACGGTACGCAGGGAGAACACCATCGAGAAGCGGTGGACTGCGGGCATGTAAGCACCGCGTACCGGGCGGGGGATGAAGCGTCCGCCTCCCGCCGCCCCGCTGGCTACATAGCCGCCCTTGAGGCCGTTCAACCAGCCGAGCGGATCGGGGGTGGCGTTGAAGTTGTCGGTATAGGGGGAGGTGCTCCTGCCGCCGCCCGACCAGAGGGCGTTGTCCAGATCGAAGCGGGCATACTTATCGATGCGGTAGCCGCCTTTGTCGAACTGGTTGGTGTTGGGGAAGAAGGCGCGGGCCCCGAGCGCGGGTTTACCGGCGTCCCAGTCAACTTCCTTGTAGAGCCGGTAGTAATCCCGGACCAAGTGCCAGAGCGGACCGACCAGACGACGCGGCTGTCCGTCCCATGCCGTGTTGGTTGTCACAGTCGGCATGGCCTTACTCGTGTCCACCAGCGGCTGAAGCATCTCATCCTCGCGGATGAAGACTGGGCTCCAAGGGAGGTATTTGGTGCCGTTCGTGCCGAGTGTGCGGCCAGGGTTGTCGATGTTGTCTTCGTACATCGGCACCCAGACGCGGGGCCGCGGATCCGAAGAAGTGACGGTGCCGGGGTTCGTCTTGGCGGTGCCGTAGCCCGGGAACCATGAGCGACGCTGGCCGAGGAGCGGGTCCGCGGTGTAGGCTTCGATCACGGTCTCATGCCCGTTGCCGGAACCGAAGTCTGATTTATCGAACAAGGAGTCCTCCATCTCGAACGCCAGCGAAAGGTCGCGGCGGAGGCCGCCGCGGTAACTATCGGCGAGGACGCCGGCCGACCAGAGCGTGTGGTGATGGAAGGCGAGCTTGGCTGGAGGCAGGCCGGCGGCGGCCGGATCGCTGAGGTCGTAGCCGGGCAACATCGGCAGCGTCGACGTGGAGAGGACGGCCGGGAACTTTGGCTCCTTGAGGTTGACGCTTTTCAGTCCGAGTAACATCTCGGTGCCGCGCCGGCCGGGCGACCGGAGAGCGTTGACCGTATCGAGGGCCGCGGGTGCGGCTTTGGTCACGTCCCGCGGGTCGGTGAGACCAATGGTGGCCTTCACGCCTTCGTCGCCTATCCAGTAGGCGAAGTTGCCCGTGGTGCTGTTGGTCCATGGGCCTGGCAGCGGGATCTTGGGAAGCGCGACGCGGCCGTCGATATCATCGGCGGTGCCTTGGAGTCCGTCCGGGCCGGGGTCGAGCGTGGCGCTACCGTTGCCGACCAGGGTTGCGTAACTTTCCTTATTTCCCGCGGCGAAGGGGATGGGGTAGTCGCGCTGCCAAGGCGCCCAGTAGGATTTATCCGCGCTGTAATCCGTGGCACCCGAAAGGCTCACCGACTGCGCCAGGTAGGAGGAGGCGTTGGTAAGCGCCTTGCCGCCCTTGCCACTGATTAGCCACTGGGGTGGCTCGTCCGGCTTGTCGGTCCGCCAAGCGCCGGTCCAATAACGCTGCCCTTGTCCCGGACGCTGGGTCCAATTCATCCCCGGATCAAAGGGGCTAATCGGCGCCGGCGTGCAGGCCAGCTCGCCGGTCGCAGTGCTGCGGGTGTCCGGTCCGGTCGCTTGTTGAAGATGGGCTAATGCGAGTCGCGCGGACATCAGGGCGTTGAGGCGCGACCGGGTTGACAGAATCGACCATTTCGATGCGCGGGATTCGATGGTCAAAAAGGTCATCAGTACGAGCAGCAGCATGACGATCATCGTCATCATCGTAAGGGAGAGGATGATCGAGAAGCCCGCCCGCCCGCCCGGTTTCGCTGAGGTCGCTGCTTTCACCCTACTGGAGCGTCCGGAGGCCCGTCCGGCGTTTTTCACCACCACTGGCGGGCGTCACGGGACCTGCCGGTGACTTCTTGGCATCTGCGGTCACGCGTTCCTCTACGCCGCGCACCTTGATGATGCCTTCCTCGCCAGGCGCAGGCACGAGAAAGAGGAGCGAGCGGATATCGTCGAGCTGAAGCCAGCGCAGGCCGCCCGCTAGGCGCCAATCGCCGTCCTCTCCTGGCAGGAAGAACTGGGCTTGCCCGTATTGCTGCGCCTTCACTTGAGGGCGCACGGTGAATTCCTGACCGGAAGGCAGCACGCGTTTGACGCCTGGGGCGCTGAGCCCTACCGGCTGAGGGCACAGGTTGAAGAATCGGATGGTGCCTGCGGCAGCGGCCCCGCCGCCATCGGCGATGAGGCTGAGCCGGGAGGTCTCGCCGGCACCGGAAAGAATCGCGATATATTTCCCATTCTCAGGCGGAGCGGGCACAGAGGCCAGGGGCACCAGCGGCTCCTTCGGATCAGATGTCTTCGGTTTCCGGAAGAAGGTCAGTTTGCCTTCCTTGGTTCGGCAGACGATTGGTTCGCTCAGCGCGTGGGAATAGAGTGTGACCGGTGCGGGCCGTCCGGCGGGGTCAAGGATCACGACTTCCGCCTCGGGTAGGTCGAAACTCATCGCCTTGAGGGTGATTTGCGTCGACTCAGATTCTGGCGTGAGTGCGCCGAGCATGAGAAGGTATGCAATCATGCCGCCTATTGAGTCCGCCCGTCCCCCACCGTCTAACCAAATGCCCCCCGGTTTTATATTTTCACTTATTAGCGTTCACCTTGCCTCATAGTCGTAACGCAGACGGCGTCAGGGGTCGATTTAGCGGCGATTGTGACAATTGCTTGCATCCTTGTTCACAGCCTCTTGGGTATAATCTGCGTCTAATTCTGGCTATCCAGGGCAGACGGCCGAGCGCAGAGTACCGCCTTCCAAATGACCGATTCCCCTTCCGGCCGCCGCCCCCGTTCACGCCAGGCCGCCGCTCCCAATTA
>CAXNEN010000141.1:0-4792 GCA_964201505.1 Opitutales bacterium | reverse complement strand
CAACGATTGCGGGTGGCGCGCACGGTCGCGGCCCAGACGGAGGCGCCGCCGTCCTTGAGGTCGTCGCGGGCGACCGAGGTGATGACCACATGCTTCAGGTTCATCAGCGCGATGGACTCGGCCACGCGGGCCGGTTCGCCGAGGTCGAGTTCGCTGGGCCGGCCGGAGAGTACGGCGCAGAAGGTGCAGGAGCGCGTGCAGACATTGCCGAGGATCATCACCGTGGCGCTGCCGCGAGACCAGCATTCGCCCATGTTGGGGCACTGCGCCGACTGGCAGACTGTGTGCAGCTTGTGCTGGTCGACGTTCTTCTTGGTCTCCAGGAAGTCCGGGCCGCTGGGGAGCTTGGCGCGGAGCCAGTCAGGTTTGCGGGCGGACTCGATCATGGCGGAAGGGCAACATTGCCGTCCCGAGCCATTTTTCAACCTAACAAAGAAGAAGGGGTGCTCTCCTCCCAGAAAGCACCCCTTTTGCTATGAGTTTTAACTCAGACCTTAGAAGGTCTTCTTGAGCGTGACCGCCGTGATGCCTTCGTAGGCGCCCGCGTAGGAGCCGCTTCCGTTCGAATACGACACAGTGCCGGTGAAGCCGAGGATCGGGTAGGAAAGCCCGATCGCGTAGTCTTCGTCGTTATCGGCGGCGCTCTTGGCATCGGTTACTCCGTAGTGGAGAGCCAGGGTCAGGCCTTTAGCGGCGGCGAACTCATAAGCATAGTTGAGCTCGTAATACTGGGTGCCGCTTCCAGCGATGCCGAAGTAATCCGTGACGGCGTGGGAGATCTTCGCGGTGAGACCGTAGGCCGAGACTGAGGCGTTGATTTCACCCGTGTTGAGGGAGGAGTTACCTTCGTAAACGTAAGCCAGGTAGCCGACGGAGGCGGAGAAGTCCTTGCTCAGGCTGAAGCCATAGTTGGCGTACAGATCCACTTCCAGGGTGGTGTTAGTCCAGTTGACGTTCGAAGCCCAGACGCCAGCCGAGAGGCCGGAGGTATGGGAAACGTCGAAGCCGCCCTGAAGGGCAGTCTTGCCGCCATTCTGCGTGATACCGCGGAAGACGTAGTCGCTGGTGTAAGCCAGGTTGCCCGAGGTGGTGAACGCCGAGGCAGCGGCGGGCGCTGACTGAGCAAAGCTCGCGGCAGCGGTGAGGGTGAGGAGGGTGATGGAGGTGTGCTTCATGGCGTCTCTCGATGTGCTCAAAGTTTGCCAATTCACCATATATTTCGACAATCGTGTAAAGATTGGCGAATAAGCACCAACGTTTGTTTAAAAAGAAGCCAGCGGTGCTTTATTTTAAGCCTGAATCACTGGTCTTAACTGAGGTAACACTCGAGGTGGGCCTCGGCCGATTTCGCCCAACTGAACTCCGACGCCATCGCGGTCTTCTGCAGTGACCTATAGGTCGCCGGGTGCTGATAAAGTTCTAGCGCCCGGTTGAGGGCCCATTCGATGCCGCCTTGGTCCGCATGCTCGAAAATAATCCCGGTGCCTTTTTTCTTTCCGTCCCAGCCGCTCACGGTGTCAGCCAGGCCGCCGGTGGCGCGGACAATCGGGAGGGTGCCGTAGGCCATGGAATACATTTGGTTCAGGCCGCACGGTTCGAAGCGGCTGGGCATCAGGAAGAAATCACTGCCCGCCTCGATTCGGTGGGACAGTCCATTGTCGTAGCCGATGCGGACGGCGCAGAGCTCGGGGAAGTCGACGGCGAGTCGCTTGAATTCGTTCTCTAGCCAGGCGTCACCGCTACCGAGGAGCACAAACTGCAAGCTGCCTTCGCGCAGAAATTTCGGAAGTACGCTAACGGCGAGGTCGAGGCCTTTCTGTTCCCAGAGGCGGGAGACGACGCCGATAAGCGGAATGTCGCGACCGGTGGCGAGATCGAGCTCGCGCAGTAGGGCGGTCTTGCATTCGGCCTTACCCGCGGGCTTCTTGGCCGAGAATGCAGCGGCGATGTGCTTGTCGTCTGCAGGGTTCCATTCATCGCGGTCAACGCCGTTGAGGATGCCGCGCAGGTCGCCCGCGCGGCGGCGCACAACATCGTCCAGTCCGTAGCCGAAGGCCGGGGTGAGGATCTCCTGAGCGTAGGTCGGGCTGACGGTGATGACTTTGGCGGCGTGGAGGATGCCACCCTTGAGGAAGTTGACGCCGCCAAGGCATTCGAGTTCTAGCGGGTTCCACAGGGAGGCGGGCAGGCCGAGGTAGGTCATAATCCGCTTGGGATAAAGGCCTTGGTGCTGCAGGTTGTGGATCGAGAGGACGGTCTTCGCTCCGCCGAGTGCGGACTGCTTGAGCGTGGTGTTCAGGAGAACGGGCACGAGGCCAGCGGTCCAGTCGTGGCAATGGATGATGTCCGGAATCCAGCTGGTCGTCAGGCATGCGTCCAGTCCGGCACGTCCATAGAAGGCGGCGCGTTCGCCGGCGTCGTCCCGCGCCGGATAGATTTCGCGAGCCCCGTAGAAATCTTCGTGTTCGACGAACCAGGCTTCGAAATTCGGCGAGACCGGGAGCGTCCGGATGCGGCAGCCAACCTTGCGGGCGTCGCCGCTCACGCCGACCTTGAGCGACTCGATGAGCGTGCCCATCTTCTCGCGACCGGGGACGGAGCCGTACAGGGGCGTCACCGCGCGGACCTCGTGTCCCTTAGCGGCCAAAGCCTTCCCCAACGCCACGGTGGCATCGCCGAGGCCGCCGGCCTTGGACCAGGGCGCCAGCTCGGGAGTCACAAAAAGGATTCTCATGCGGAAGGGCGGTTGTCGTGGGGGCGTCCGAGTCGGTTGAGCAACGGGATGAAGGCTAGGAGCAGGATCAGGGCAGCGATCATGGCGACATTGCCAGCCAAATCATGGACGGTTCCGAGCGACGAGAAGCCGGGCTGCCCATGCTCGATACCGGCGAGATCTCGGTCGAGAGACTTGGATCCGTGGCGCAGCGCGTGAAAGGTGAGGAAGGTGTTGCGGCCGATGTTGAGGAGGATGGCCGTGAAGCCGGCGAGTCCGATCATCGCCATCCGGCGGAGTAGCGCGCCCGGAAAGCCTCCGTCGAGGAAGACCGCGCCGAGGAACGCGCCGGCGAACACGCAGGCCGAGAGGGAACGGATACCGGAACAGGCTTCGGCCACGCCGACCGCATCGCCGTTGGGGAAGACGATGGTGTTGCCGTTGACGCGGATGGCGTGGCCACTGGCGCGGAGGACGCCGGAGACGAACTCGGTCACGTTCGTGAGTAGCTCGCCCTTGATCTGATTATCGACGAGGTAGAGGAAAGGTCCGGAGATTAGCCAGACCCCGGCGGGGAAGAGCAGCAACCCGACGGCCCGCCAGCGCGTGGGCGACGTTGCCGCTGTGTCCTGCGGTCCGCGTACCGAGACGAACGCGAAGGAGAGGGCCGCTCCAGTCAGGCCGAAAGAGATGGCGAGAGTCGGACCGATGCCGGTGCCAAAGATGGCGCGGGCGGCGGCGCCGAAACCGAATAAGGCCAGCGAGGCGAACGCCACCAGTTGGGCGAGGCTGATCAACCCTTTCGGCGTAGGGTTGGCGACGTCACTGCGTTCACCCGTCAGTAGCGCGCGCAGCTCTTCCCAGCGGTCCCAGAGGACGTAGGCGGAGAAGAATGGAACGAGATAGCCGAAGGTATAGTCGTCCTTGGTGCTCCAGATGGCCCACTGGTCCCAGATCGCGAACGCGGCCATGCCGATGAGCAGCAGGCCGAGGCCACGCGTCGTGCCGTCTAACTTCGACTGGGCTTCCGCGGACATCAGAACCGGGGCACCGCGGCCAGTAGCGTCTTCGTGTAGGCCTGCTGCGGATTGCCGAGAATCTCAGCCGGGGTACCTTGTTCGACGATTTTGCCCTTGGACATCACGAGGATGTGGTCGCTGACATGTTCGACGACGGCGAGGTCGTGGGCGATGAAGAGATAGGTGAGGCCGAGCTGTTCCTGCAGGTCCTGGAGGAGGTTCACGACCTCAGCCTGGACGGAGACGTCGAGCGCCGAGACGGGCTCATCGCAGATGATGAGCTCTGGTTGCACGGCGAGAGCCCGGGCGATGCCAATGCGCTGACGCTGGCCGCCGGAGAATTCGTGCGGGTGGCGGCGAAGGTGTTCGGCGGGGAGCTGGACGCTGCGGAGGAGTTCGGCGCAACGCGCTTCACGGTCCTCCCGTGTCATCTGTGGGAAGTGAATCTCGAGCGGCTCGGAGAGGATGCTCAGGATGTCGGCGCGCGGGTTGAGTGAATTATAAGGGTCCTGGAAGATCATCTGGATCTTCTTGCGCCAAGGGAGGAAGTCCGAGTTCGAGAGGACGCCGATGTCCTGACCATGGTAGAGAATCTTGCCGGCAGTCAGCGGGGCGAGCTTCACAATGGCGCGGCCGGTTGTCGTCTTACCTGAACCAGATTCGCCGACGAGTCCGACGGTCTTGCCCTTCGGCACGACGAAGGAGATGCCGTCCACGGCCTTCTTCGGTTCGGCTTTCTGGAAGAACCAGTTGGCGCGGCCGGGGTAGTGGACGGAAAGGCCGCTGACTTCGAGAAGGTTGTCGCTCATCGGGAGACCTTAAGTTCGTCGGAGAGGGTGGTGAGGCGGCGGCGACGCTGGCCGAGGCGCGGAATGCAGGCAATCAGCGCCTTGGTGTAGGGGTGCGACTGCGTCCGCATGATTTGTTCGACCGGACCAGACTCAACGATGCGTCCTTTCCACATCACCGCGACCTTGTCGGCGAAGTTCGCAATGATCCCGAAATTATGGGTGATGAGGACAATGCTCATGCCACGCTCGCGACGGAGGCGGGCGAGGAG
>CAXNEN010000140.1:0-4800 GCA_964201505.1 Opitutales bacterium | reverse complement strand
GCAGGTCATCAAGCCGGTGGAGTCGGGCGCGGGCGCCGGTCGTCCGGCCGACGCCAAGAAGGCCGCAGGCAAGTGGGCGGAAGCGCACACGCTGTTGACGCTCCCCGCCCCGATTGCCCCGCTGGCCGCGGCGAAGAAGGCCCGCAAGCCACTCGATCTCGCTCTCCTGCTGAAACTCTACCGTGCCGTCCCGCATGCGCCTTGTCGCGTCGTCGAAGGCGCCGGTGGTGTGGCCGTGCCGATCGACCCCAAGGGCAAGGACTGGGCGGACTTCGCTGCGGCGATTAAGCCGACCGTCGCCATCGTGGTCGTCGAAGATCGTCTCGGTGCGATCAATCAGGCGCGTCTGGCGATCTCCTATCTACGTCGCCGTTACGACGGCCCTATCGGTGTCTGGCTCAACGCCATCAAGAAGCCTTCGAAGGAAGTCGCCGCTGCGAACCGTGCCGGCTTGGCTGAGTCCTGGATCCCGCTGCTCGGGGAATCGGGCAAAGGTGAGAAGTCCGCGCGCTTCCATTTCCTGCCGCGGTGAACGAAGCCCTGCTGAAGCGCCTGCGTCAATCCCTCGCCCAGCGCGAGGGGTCGTCGCTACGCCGTAAGCTGACGGCTCGCGCTTCGGCGGACACCCGCGTCAACCTGGCTGATAACGATTACCTCGGACTATCCCGCGACCCTGTAGTTGTGGCCGCCGGCGTGGCCGCGCTCCAGGAATGGGGTGCGTCTTCCTCCGCCTCGCCGCTCGTCACGGGCTACACCGAGATCCATCAGCAGCTCGAGCACACCCTCGCCGCTTGGCAGGGCTATGAGTACGGGCTCGTGATGAACACCGGCTTCTCGGCCAACTCCGCCGTCCTCGGCGGCCTGCCGAAGAAGGGCGACCTCATCCTCGCCGACCGTCTCGTCCACGCCAGTATGCTCGATGGCATCATGGCATCAGAAGCGCGTCTGCGTCGCTTCGCCCATAATGACCTCGACGCGCTCGAGCTCATGCTCCACGAAGAGCCCGCCTTGGATGGCGTCATCTTTGTCGTCACGGAAAGCGTCTACTCCATGGACGGCGATAGCCCCGACCTGAAGCGTCTGGCTTCGTTGCGTAAGCGTTTTGGTTTCTGCTGGGTGCTCGATGAGGCCCATGCCACGGGCTGGTACGGTTCTACGGGTTCCGGCCTCCAGGAAGGGCAGGGTGCTTTAGCCGCCGCGGACATCGTGGTCGGCACGCTTGGCAAAGGCCTCGGCTCGCAGGGTGCCTATGTGCTCTCGCACGCTCCGGAAGTCCGCGACGCCCTGATCAACTTCGCCGGCGAGTTCATCTACTCGACCTACCTTGCCCCGTCCTGCGCCGCCGCCGCCCTCGCCGCGGTCGAACGCGTGAAGGGGATGTCGGGCGAACGCGCTGAACTCCATGCGCTCTCTCATGCTTGGCGTGACGGACTCATTGAAGCTGGCTTCGCGGTGCCCTCGGGCGATTCGCCAATTATTCCGCTCATCCTCGGCGACTCCGACGTCACCCTGAAATACGCCACCGCACTCCGCTCCGCTGGCTTCATGGTCTCCGCTATCCGTCCGCCCACAGTGCCCGTGCGCACCGGACGTATCCGCATCTCGCTCCGTCGGGGCCTTTCGCCCGATGTGCTGTCCTCCTTTGTCTCCGCCTTGAAAGGCGTCAGCGCATGAAGATTGGCTGGATCGGCGGTTGGGGCGTCTCGCTCGAGGAGATGAAGGCCATCGCCTTGGCCCATGCGCCCGACGCCGAGCACCTGATCTACCCGCCCGTCGTCGGCGCAGCGGAGAACCTTTCTGGCTGCGATGCCGTCATCGCCTGGTCGCTCGGTGCGCACCTCGTCCTCGAGGCCGGCGCCCGCGGTGTCCAGTTTCCGGCCAAGGTGCTGCTCTTCGCCCCGTTCACATCGTTTTGTTCCGAGCACGGCAAGTGCGGGAAGCACTCTGAGACCCAGGTGAAGTATCTCCGTCGCTGGATCGACACCGACGCCCCCGCGGCCTTGGCTGACTTCCGGAAGCGTGCCGGACTGGCCCCGCTGGCCGGCGACGCTCTACCGTACGAGAAGGAATACCTGCAGGACGGCTTGGATCTCCTCGTCCAGCCTGCGGGTATTTCGCTCATCACCTTTGGACGACAGGGGCTCAACCCCGGCTGGGAAGCCTACGTCGGCGATCAGGATACACTCCTAGATGCGCCGGGCGTTTGCCAAGCCATCGTCGGTTGTCATATTGGTGAGGGACTCGGGCACGACCTGCGCGAGTTCCTCGCCCCCTAATCCCATGCGTTTTCATGAACGAGCCGACAGCTACGACGCGCATGCCGCGCCCCAGAAGCGTTTCGCCGAAGCGCTCGCCGCGTTCGCACCGTTCCGTCGCGGCGTCCGGGTCACCGAACTCGGCGCCGGCACCGGCTTCCTGACCTCGGCGTTGCTCGCCCAGGGTGTGAACGTCGACGCCACGGATGCCTCGCCCGCGATGGTCGAGCTCGGTCGTCAGGCCGTGCCCGCCGCTAACTGGTCAGTCCATAATGCGTTTGGTCCCATCGAGAAGGCGGGTGCGCTCGCTTCCACTGGTTTACTGCATTGGGCGGCTGATCCCGCTGCGGTGCTCCGGCACTGGCGCGCGGCGTTGCCGGCTGGCGGACGACTCTTGCTCGGCGTCCCATGCGATCCTTGCCTGAACGAACTGCGCTACCTCATTGGCGAAGGCCCCGTGCGCTGGCGCGACGAGGCCCAGTGGCTCGCTTTACTCAAGGCCGCTAACTTCGACGTTCATGCGCACGGCGTCCTTGAGTCCGAAGAGATTTATCCGAGTGCCATCGATTTCTTCCGCCATCTCCATCGCAGCGGCGTGACTGGCGAGCCGCGGCTCTCTCCGAGCGAGCTTAGGTCGCTCATCCGCGATTACGACCGGCTCAACGCGCGACCCGACGGCGTCGTCGCTAGCTGGGCCTGGTTGTTGGTGGATGCGACGGCACGGGGGTAGGGATGCGATGACATCGCATCCACCTCCAGTCGCTTAGCGACGGAGGAGTTTGCCGACGGTGGCGAGGGATCCCAGGAGCATCAGCGTGATAAGGCTGGCGGCAAAGGCCTTGGGGGCGCCATCAGCCACGGCTTGCCAGCTGACGACCGAGCGCCAACCGAAGACGCCGCAAAGCATCAGGGTCATCGCCAGCGCGATCCATTTGGCAAAATTGAATCCCTTGGCCAGAAGAAGTCCCCAGACCGCCGAGAGGCCACCAAAGAGGGAGCCGGAAATCAGGGCAGTTTTGGCGGCGGCGGGATTGGAGAGATAGCCTGCGAGGCCGCAGAGAAAGAGGAAAACTCCAAAAGAAATAAGCCAGCGGGCGTTAGTCATGTTCTGGTTGATAGTACGGCTCGGTGCTCGCGCAAGGTAGATTGATCATCGAGTTGCCAAGGCGTAAGTTCGGCGGGAATCATGGAAAAAGGGGGGCGCCAAATTCCGATTAGATTTTCGCAAGAACAGCGTCGCCCCTACCTCATCAAACCAAAACGAAAGACGAGCTTCTGGGCATACTGTTCGCCGGGGCGCAGGATACCGCTGGGGTAGCCGAGCCGATGGAAGGCGGGCTGGTTCGGTGAGTCAGGGAAGAGGCCGGGCTCGAGGCAGAAGCCTTGGCGGAAGGCGAAGGGTTTGGCCCAGCGACCTTGGACGGTGCCGGTGAGGAAGTTGCCCGTGTAGAACTGGAGGCCCGGGGCGTCGGTGAGAATTTCAAGTGTGCGGCCGGAGGATTCTTCGGCGACGAAGGCGGCGGATTTCAGGGACTTGTCCGTGCCGAGGTCGTAGCAGTGATCGTAGCCACGGCCGCGGCGCAGTTGATCGTGCGGGGCGCCGATGCGTTCACCAATCGCGTGCGGGCGACGAAAATCAAACGGCGTATTCGTGACGTCCATGAATTCGCCCGTCGGGATAAGTGAATCTGTGACTGGCACGAGGCGGTCGGAGTGAAGCGTCACGCGGTGGTCAAGGACGCTGCCTTGGCCGGCGAGATTGAAGAACACGTGGTTCGTCAGGTTACAGGCCGTCGGGGCGTCGGCCGTCGCCGCGAAGTCGATCGTCAGTTCGTCGGCATCATCGGGTAGGGTGTAGGTGACCATCACGGTGAGCGTGCCCGGGTAGCCCTCTTCGCCGGCGGGGCTAACGTAAGTCAGGATGACCGCCGAGGCGTCGGTCGTACGGATGGCCTCGGACTTCCAGACGCGCTTATCGAAGCCACGGAGGCCGCCGTGCAGGTGATTACCGTTATTATTCTGCGCGAGCGCGATGGTGCGGCCGTCGATGGTCAGTTTACCCTCTGCGAGGCGGTTGGCGTAGCGGCCGACGGTGCTACCCAGGAAAGGATTATTGGCGACGTAGTCCTCCAGTGAGCGCAGGCCGAGGGTGACTTCGCCGAGGCGGCCATGGATGTCCGGCACGCGGATCGAGGTGAGCGTGGCGCCAAATTCGCTGACCGAGACTTCCATGCCGCGGGCGTTGGTGAGCGTGTGGAGTTGGACCGGCTGGCCCTCGATGAGGCCGTGCTGGCGACGCAGGGCGAGACCGGCGCGACGCGAGCGACGGAGAATTAGGAAGCCTGACACCAGCAGGGTGCCGTAGACGAGTGCTTCAGGGGAGAGCATGGGGTGACGTTGTCGGGTGGGGATGTGGTCGGCAAATCAAAGAACATCGCACGATGCGGGTGGCGGGAGATGCATCTGGTAGGGCTGGCCATCCTTGGCCGGCCGCGGCCGAGCAGGGATGCTCGGCCCTACCTCGTTGTGCACGTAACAAAAAGGC
>CAXNEN010000139.1:0-4826 GCA_964201505.1 Opitutales bacterium | reverse complement strand
CGGTCGTTGCAGTTCATTCGCGGGTGACGGTTTCGTCGAGGTTGAGGAGGATGTTGGCGGTGGCCGTCCAGGCGGCCAACTGGTTACGGTCAAGGTTGGGCGCAGCGGGGCTCAGGCCCGTGGCGAGGAGCTTCGGTGCCAGGGTGGCGTCGGCGGCATAAGTCGCCAGACGCTTATCGAGTCCCTTGCGCAGCACCGCGAGCTCCGCGGGCGTGGCGTCGCGGCGGACTACCTTGCGGAAGGTCCAAGCCAACTTAGCATCGTTATCGCCCGGCTGACGGAGGGATTGTTCGGCCAACTTGCGGGCGGCTTCGACGAAGGTGACCTCGTTGAGGAGCGAAAGGGCCTGCATCGGCGTGTTGGAGCGGGAACGTTTCACCGTGCAGACCTCGCGGCCCGCCGAATCAAAGAGCAGCATCGACGGCGGAGCCGCGGTGCGTTTCCAGATCGTGTAGAGCGAGCGGCGCCAGAGGCCCTCGCCCGTGTCGGCCTTGTAGTTGCGCATGTCTCCATAGACGCTGGTCTCGTCCCAGACCGCTTCGGGCATGTAGGGCTTCACGCTGGGCCCGCCTTGCTTATCGACGAGCAGGCCAGCCGTCCAGAGGGCTTGGTCGCGGATGACTTCGGCCGGCAGGCGGAAGCGCGGACCACGCGCCACGAGGCGATTGTCGGGATCTTTCTCGAGCATCTCCGGCGTAACCGCCGCGCTGCGACGATAGGCAGAGCTGGACATGATGAGTTTCTGCATCGCCTTCATATCCCATTTACGTTCGACGAACTCGACGGCGAGCCAGTCGAGTAATTCAGGGTTACTCGGCCATTCAGCCTGAGAGCCGAAGTCTTCGGACGTCTTCACGAGTCCGATACCAAAGAATCTTTCCCAGGCGCGATTGACCCAGATACGCCCCGTGAGCGGGTGCGTGCCACTGACGAGCCAGCGGGAGAAGCCGAGTCGGTTGTTGGGTTCGCCGGCGGGCATCGGCGGCAAAGCGCGGAAGAGCGCGCGTTCAACCTTTGGGCCGATCTTGTCGTATTCACCGCGGAGCAGCACGAATGCATCGCGCGGCTTAGGTAATTCTTTCATCACCATCACGTTCACGGGTTCTGACTCGGCGGCTTCGAAGGAGCTCTTGGCGGCAGCCACCTTGGCGGTGGCGATGGCGCGAGGGTGTTCGGGGCTATCGGAGAAGAGTTTCTCGAGGGCCTTGAGGTCGGCCGGGGTGATTTGATCAGCAGGTTTGGCGACGAGGCGGCGGGCAGCTTCGGCGGCAGGATCAGACTTCAGCGAAAGCAGTTTCGGGTCCTGACCGGAGGTGTTCAGGCGGAAGCGGCCAATGCTATGATTGTCGAATGACTCATGTCGCATCACTAGCAGCAGTTTGGTGCCGGCGGGAATCATCGTCGGCGCGATGGTGAAGATCGCCTTACGCGGGACGCGGTTCGCGGGTAGATTGCCGCCGATGGCCCAGCCCAATTTATTATTATCGGCCTTCTTGCCCTTGGTCATCGGGGTAGGGGCGAGTTTGGCGATACTCCAGCCGTCTTGATCGTAGTCCGTTTCCGCTTTGACCAAGGGCAGAGCGGTCGTCTTGCCATCGGAGCTCTTTAGGCGGACTTCGAAGGCGCTGAGCACGAAGTTCCCATTGAAGGCGCGGCCAAGGCTCTTGCCTGGATGGGAATCATCGGGCAGGACTTCGAGGCGCACGGCGGTGAGCAAGCCGGGGGCGACGGTAGCCTCGACGGTGTAAGTCTCCTTGGCGGCGTTGCCACCTGAAACGAGCCAGGTGCCGTCATCGAGTCGCTTGAATTCGGCGTTCTCCTTGGCGGAAGCTTTCTCATCGGACAAGGCCTGCCAAGCGACGCCTTCCTTGGAGAAAGCGGCACGCTGGCGTTCGAGCCACTTGGCGAAGAGTTCCGGCTGGGCGGACGGGATGGTTTTCAGGGCTGCTTGTGCGGCGGCGAGGGCGGCGCTGGTGGCGTCGATCTGTTTCTGCTGCTCCTCGGTCGGGAGGGAAAGCAGGGGGGCCGTATTGCCACCACGGCGGGTGGTACCGGAGCCGCCAAACTCACCGAGTACCCCAGATTCGTTGTTCGAATTGAAGTAGGCGAAGAACTGATAGAACTCCTTCTGCGAGATGGGATCGTATTTATGGTCGTGGCAGCGGCAGCAGTTCATTGTCAGCCCCATCCAAGTGGAACCGGTGGTCTCAATGCGATCGATGACGTTTTCAGCGAACCATTCCTCTACGATGCGACCTCCCTCGCCGTTGAGACGATGGTTACGATGGAAAGCCGTGGCGACGATCTGGTCACGGGTGGCGTGCGGGAGGAGGTCGCCGGCGAGTTGCTCGACCGTGAAGGCGTCGAACGGCTTGTTGTCGTTGAAGGCCTTGATCACCCAGTCGCGGTAGGGCCACATCGAGCGCTGCGTGTCGCTCTGGAAGCCGTTGGAGTCGGCGTAGCGGGCGAAGTCGAGCCACTGCATCGCCATGTTCTCGCCGTAGTGGGGCGAAGCCATGAGTCGATCGAGGGCCCTGGACCAGGCGTTAGACGACGAGTCGGCCAGGTAGGCCTGCAAGTCGGCGTCCGAAGGAGGCAGGCCGGTCAAGTCGAGGGCGGCGCGGCGGAGTAGGGTGGCCTTCGGCGCGTCGCCGTTGGGCTTGAGTTGCTTGGTGGCGAGACCTTGGGCGATGAAGGCATCGATTGCGTTGCCGCCGGCCGGAATGGTCGGGACGGCCGGCTTGACCGGCGTCTGGAAAGCCCAGTGTCCTTGGTATTCAGCGCCTTCCTTGATCCACTGTCCGACGAGGGCAATCTGGTCTTTGGTGAGCACCTTATGGAACTCGGCCGGCGGCATATGGTCATCGGTGTCCTTCGTTAGCAGGCGCTTCATCACTTCGCTTTTTTCCGGATGGCCAGGAGAGATTGCCGGTTCGCCGGACTTACCGCCCTTGCGTGCGGCCTCGAGTGAATCCAGACGGAGCTTACCCTTCACCTTATTCTCATCGGGACCATGACAGGCGTAGCAGGTGTCTGAAAATATTGGACGGATGTCCCGATTGAACTGGATACGATCAGCGGCGGTCGCTGAGGCAAAGAGCAAGGCGCTCGCGACGACGAGAAGAGTGTGTGAAAGGCGCATGGGGTTTGCGAATGAGTACAATTAAGACCCACGCTGAGGCATAGCAATTAGCAGTTAATAAAAAACCCCCTCAATGAGGGGTTTTGAAGGAGGCCTGGAGGACGCTTACTTGATGGCAAGGTCATTGATCTCGATGTTCCGGAAGGCAGCGGCGTCGTTGTGGCCTGCAAAACCGAAGAACCCGTTCTTGCGATCCTTGCCCGGGTGCGGGCTCTTGCCCATCACCGTGGTCATGTCGACCTTCGAGAGGTCAGCATCGAGGATGATGAAGCCGTTCAGCTCGACCTTGATCGATGAGCCGACGACGGTGGTTTCCTGGAAATTCCATTCGCCGATGGGACGCTGGTAGCCGCGCTGGGCGCCGACCATGCCGTAGGCGGAACCATGGACCTGACGGGGGTCGAGTTTGCCCTTCACCTTGTCGTAGTTGTCATCGAGTACCTGAAGTTCGCACATACCGACATAGGCCGTGTTGCCCGTGCCTGGGTAGCGGAGGGCGAGGCCGTTATTGCCACCGACCGGGAGCTTGAACTCGAGGCGATTACTGAAGTCGGTCAGGTCCTGATTGTAGTAGGGCGTACCGCCCTTGCCCGTTTTGCAACGGATGGAGCTATCGACGATCTCGTAGTTTTCAATCGGGCCGATCCAGCCCGTGAAGTCCTTGCCGTTGAAGATGGACTTGAAGCCCATCTTGCCGTGCGAGGCCAGGATGCGGTTGGCTTCATCACCGGCGATTTCGCGGATGGCGATATTGCGCCAGCGAATCGGGGCACCGTGGGTCTGGAGGGAAATCGGCCCCTTGGCCGGGATGGCGGTTTTGCGGTCGTAGTAGTTCTCGAGGATTGCGTGGTCGACAGTCTGTTTGCCGTTGAGCCAGATGCTGACGCGAGCGCCGACCATCAAGATTCGCAACGTGTTCCATTCGCCGGCGGGCTTATCGGCTAGGACCAGCGGGTCCTTGCCGGGCTTGCCAGGGGAGTTGTTCCAAAGGCCACCAGAGCCGAGCTGAGCGTTATGCTTGAAGGCCTTCTCGTCGGTCGGGTCCCAAATCTGCACCTGCGGCACGCCGCGGAGGTAGATGCCGGAATCGCCCTTGGGGGCCATGTTGTATTCGAGCACCAATTCAAAGTCGCCGTAATCCTTCTCCGCTGTCGCGTAGGCGCCGGTGCCGGGGTTGAGGATTTCTCCATCCTTCACGGACCAGTGTTGCGGGAATTCATCGCGCATCTTCTTGAGGGCGGCTTCCTTCTTCTCACCGGAGAGCTTGGTGACCGTGTGCGGGTTGTAGCCATACCAGCCGGTAAGGTCCTTGCCGTTGAAGAGCGAGGTGAAGCCGGCGGGCGGAGAATCCGCGAAGAGAGCGGAAGCCGCGACGGCGAGGAGGGTAGTGAGGAGACGCATGGCTTGAAAGGGAGAGGGGCAGGGGTGGGGGTGTTACTTAGAGTGGTTCGAGCGTGCAGCGTTTGACCTCGAAGGCGCCGCCTTCGACCTGCAGCCCGATGAAGCCTTCAGCGAGGTTCGTTCCGGTGGCCTTGTTCACTTCCTTGCCGTTAACGAGGATTGTGACCGTGTTGCCGTCGCAGACCGTGGTGAACGTATTCCATTCGCCAGCCGGCTTCTCGGCGTCGCTCTGCTTGCCCAGACGGTAGCCGCGGATCTTACCGCTCTTCTTGTCCTTCAGCTC
>CAXNEN010000138.1:0-4855 GCA_964201505.1 Opitutales bacterium | reverse complement strand
AGGCGTTGATCGCGCTCTCGGCCCAGGGGGCTGGGCGGATGACGCCGCTGTCGGCGTCGAGCGACAGTGCGTGCGGACCGAGATTCAACGGTTGGAAGGTCTTGAGGTCGCCGATGAGGGCGAAGCATTGACGATCGCCTTTCGGCAGGCGGACTTCGATCAGCCGGTTGGCGCCGGCGCGGGCGCCTTCGCTATTCGGGAAGTTTAACGAGACCGCATTACGGCGGCTGCTGAGGCCGATACCGATGGCCGGAAGCTTGCCCGGTTCGGGCGTGGATTCGATCCAGGTCGCCTGCGGCGTCCGCCGAATTTCTGCGTTCAGGAACCGGGTCTGGTCATCGCGCTGATGGGGTGTGGCGAGCGGCAAGATGCGAATCTGGGCCTGAACTGATTCGCGCAATGTCGCGCCGGAAGCTTCAACGAACTTGGCGATGGCGTCGACGGCGCCGCGCGAAAGGGGGAAGTCGGCTTGAGAGGGCGAGTTGGGTCCAAGGTCGGCGGTCATCCACTCGCCTGGGATAAGCATGACCGGGCGGACTTCGATGGTCAGCAGGCGCTGGGCGCGCTCGAGGATCTCTTGCAGGCGTTTCCATTGGTCATTATGTGGCACCATAATCTGGTCGCCGAGTCGGAGTGCCTCGCGGGTCTCTGCGATGACATCGCGTAAGCTCTTAGGGTCGTTGAGCACGCCGGGTCTTTCGAGGCGGAGTAGCAGCTGCTTGGCCACGCTAGCCGAGTAGCTACTCAGGATGCGCGGCAGAATCTGTTCGCGATAGTTGCGTGCGAAGGCCGGCGACAGTGCGCTGGTCTCGGCCCAAAGTTTCGCGGCGCCGATGAAATCGTCGGACTCCATGAGGCTCTGGGCTTCGGTGAAGGCGAGGTTCGCACGCAGGATTTCATCGGCCTTGGCCGTGTCGATTGGCGTGACGGCTGGCTTGACTTCGACGACGAGGTTTGGCGCGGACGCGGTTTCGTCCTTGCGGTTGAGCAGGATGATGGCGGCGGCGGCGATGGCCAAGATGAGCACGAGGCCGATGATGAGCGCAGAGGAGTTACTGCCGGCGGTGGACGCCGTGGTGACCGAGGTGCGTCGCGGCGTCGGGCTGCCCGCGGGCTTGGGGCTGCTCAGGCCAGCGGCCGCCTGACGGGCGAGGTCGCCGGAAGGGGCTGGCAAGGATTTGGCGGTCGCGAAGTCGATGGTGGCCGGAGAGGAGGCGGAGCCGGTCGCCCAGAGGAAGCCGTCGCTCCCGGTGGTCGTGGCGTCCGTGGTGAAGGTGGCGGCCCAGGCGCTCTTACCCAGCAGCGCGGAGGCTTCGGCCAGCAGGCGGAGGAGGCGGATAGTCTCCGGCGGATTGAGCAGGCCGACGGCGGCAGGTCCGGAAGCGTTGATCAGCCAGGCGGCCTTCGCACCCGTGCCTGTATCTTCACGCCAGGTGATTGCCGGCGTGAGTGGTATTTGCGTCTCCAGTTGCAGCGGGCGATCTTCGCTTTCGAGCCAGGTGGGGGCGCCGGACCATTCATTGCGCCAGCCTTTCCAGCGACCAGCAATGGCGGCGGGCGGCGGGAGAACGGCGGCTTCTTCGAGGGTGAAAATCAGGTGATGGGCCAGTCGGTTGTCGCGCTGTGTATAGTCGAGTCCGCGGGCGACGAAGCGCGAGAGCACGCACCAATTGCGGCCACCGGCTTCGAGCGTCCGGAAGGTGAACGTCTCTCCTTCGGGGCGTTCATGTGGTGTGCCGACGGATTCCAGCAGCTGGGCGAGGCGATTGGGGATGGCGCGGTGGCGTGCGACGGTGCAATAGCCGGAGCGGCCAGGAGTCAGGCCTTGCGGCGCCGAGGTGAAGACGAGTTGAAGGGGCATCAGGAGGCGGAGGTTGCGCTGGCGGGGAACATCGCCGGGGAGGCGAGGTGCATCAGCCAATAGAGAGGTTCTTCAACGTGCGCAGGCGCGAGCCGCTGGGGGTCGGGGGCGATGCGGCCCTTGTTTAGCCCGGCGGCGATCATCACCGGGGTATGGCCGAATGAGGTCGCCGCGAAGTAGCTGATTTGTTCCGCGAGCGATTCCGCCGAGGCCACGAGGCCGGGGCAGAGCGCGACGAGTACCTCGCGAACGCGGTCGGAATTGCGCCGGACGGCGGCGAGGTCGAGCGCGCCTGCCTTGGCCACCGGTTCGAGCGGGGAGCTCAGGAGTTTTTCCCAGGTGTCGCACTTGCCGACGACGAAGGCGAGTGGCGTCTTGATGCGTTCATCTTGAGCGAGCCCGAGGACGCGCTTCATGCGGGTCTCCATTTCGGACAGGATGCTATCCTGCTGGTCGACGCGTCCTTTGAGTGTGAATTGCGGGTCTTCGACGCCGACGAGTTTCGATTTGAAGCGGGCGTTGGCCGTGGGGTCGAAGAGGAAGATCAGGCCGCTCGACGTCGCGACGTGCATCGCGCCAGGGGAATCATGGATGTCGATGCCCGGTTCGAAATGTTCGCCGGCGTTGTCGTAGAGAATGACCGACGTCTCGCTGCGTTGTTGGCCCGGACGGCTGATTGAGTAAATGAAAGGGCGGGGCAGCGAGACCATGCGTCCGAGGCGCGGGAGCTTCTCGTAGGTCGCGCCCTCGAGGGCGGTCTTGCCCAGTAGCGCTTCTTCGGGTGTCGCCGCCGAGAAGAGCGTATTGCGCATCTGGTTGAGCATCATGTTACCGCTGGGGTCGCCATCCTTGAAGGCCAGGTTGAAGTCCTCCGGCAGGCGGTCCTGCAGTGTGCGCGTGAGTACCGCGAGGTAGTAGGATTTGCCAGCGCTGGGCGCGCCGATGAGCGAGATGATGCGGTGCGGGCGGTCGAGGTAGCCGGGCGGAAGCTGGCGGCGGCAGTGCGGGCAGGCAATGTCGGTGCACGCGAGGCCCATCGGGTCGAGCGCAAGGCCTTGGTCGTTAAAGCGGGTCGGCTGGAAACGCAGGCGTACATCGGAGCCGAGGATCGGGTCGCCGCGGAGGTCTTCATGGACCGCAATGCTCAACGCGTCGCCGGCGTCGAAGCGCGTCCAGCAGACTGGGCAGAGGTGGGCGCCACGATTCTGTTCGGCGGCAAGGAGTATCTTGCCGGCCGGACGTCCGGTGTTTTCTTCGCGGGGGGCAAGCAACGAGGCGATCTGCGCGAGACTGAAGCCCACCTCCAAGCCTTGCGGCGTGCAAGCGAGGGTGTCGGTCGCCCGGCCGAGGTCGCGGGCGATATCCAGTAGGCGCTGGGGAGGGTATTCGCCCAGTTGGTCTCCGCTCAAGACGTCGAAGAGAATCCAGTTATTCGGCTGGATATCATGGAAGTCAGCCTGTCCGGTCGGTGCGATGACCAGGAGGGTGGAGGTCAGCTGGATGGTTGTCGTCTCGGTCAGGATGAGGCGCTGTCGGAGGGGGGCACCATTGACCAGAGCCGTGCCCACTTGGGAGGGTTCGAGTGCGAGGGTTTCCCCGAGATTGATCAGCGAAAGCGTCGGATTAGCAGCATCGCCGGGCAGGGCAGAGGGCAGGCTTTCGATCGTGCCTTTGGCTCCACTGAGGCAGTCGACCCAGGAGAGTGAAGAGATTTTCTTATTGGAAGTGAACATCGGCTCCGAGGTGGGGTCTGAAATAGGTTGATTAGCGAGGTAGGACTGTAAAGATATGAAAGCACGATTATAGGTCACCCCTTGACCTGTTTTCCTTTCCCCCTTAATCTTCCCTGAATGGAGACCGAAGCCGACCAGTCCGCCTTGGACCGTGCCCGCCAGGGGGATCTTTCGGCTTATAACGAACTGGTCTTGAAGTATCAGGGGCGAATCTTTGCGAAGGTTTTCTCCCTGCTGCGCAACCGCCAAGACGCCGAAGAAATCACCCAGGACACCTTCATCCGCGCCCACCGCGTGTTGGCTTCTTTCCGGGGAACGGCGACTTTTTCGACTTGGATTCATCAGATTGGCACGAATCTGGCCCGTAACCGTTACTGGTATTGGCGCCGTCGGAAGCGTGATCAGTCCATGTCCCTCGACGCCGACCTCGGTGACGACCCCGGCGCCACCCTGCACGACATCCTTTCCGACGGTGCCCAGGGCCCCGGCCACGAGGCCCAGCATAACGAATTCGTCAATAAAGTTGCCGAATGTATGGAACAATTGAAGCCGGAACATGCTCGTATCCTGACGATGCGCAATGTCCGTAATATGTCCTATGAAGAGGTCGCCGAAGACCTCGGCCTCCCCATTGGTACCGTGAAGAGCCGCATCAACCGCGCCCGCGAAGCCCTGCGCGAACTCATGGGAGAGGAGTTTCGCGGATGAGTACCTCCGAATTCGAGTCACTCGTCGCCGCCTTCCTCGAAGGCAACGCTTCTGGGACTCAGGTCGCCCGGCTGCGAACGGCCCTCGGCCAGTCCTCCGAGCTCCGCGCTCGCTTCCAGTCGCGAGTGCGCCTGCACAAGGCTCAGCTCAATTTCCTCAGCCGCAGAGAAGAGCGTTCCATGGCCGGCGTGATGACTTGGTTGCACGCCTTCTCCCAGCGGATGGGCCGATCCTTCGCGCACCTCTGCCTGCTCGCTCTAGTCTTCGTTGAATTGCAGGTCACCATACCCGCCGAGTATTCCGGACTCCTTTCCTACGGTGTGGACGCCCCGGCAGCCTCAGAGCAGGTCCTAGGTGGCTCCGAGGTGCCCCTTCGCCTTTTGACCGATAAGGTCCAAGATTTCGACCTTTCGCAGGCGGTGGAAGTTCCTGACCTCACCATGCCCAATCTGGTCATGCCGGAGATGGCTATGCCGAACGAGGAGCCTACCTCGGGCGAGGTCTGAGTCCGAGTCCTGCCTTGCCTCCTTCGTTCCGGGGCGGTCAATTGACG
>CAXNEN010000137.1:0-4860 GCA_964201505.1 Opitutales bacterium | reverse complement strand
TTGGCGACCGAGGTGGCGGCGCCGATGGCATACTTCTTTTCGAGTTCCTCGTGTGTGGTCGCGGCCGGGTTCGTGTTGGGCATCTCCATGAACGACGTCACGCCGCCGGCGACGGCCGCGCGGGCCTCGCTGGCGATGCAGGCCTTATGCGTCAGCCCCGGCTCGCGAAAATGCACTTGGTCGTCGATGAGGCCGGGGAGCAGCAGTTTGCCGGTGAGGTCGTATTCACGGTCGGCTTTCGTGCCGGCGGGGATTACGCCAAGGCGCTCGATGCGACCGGCGCGGATCAGGACGTCGGCGCGGAGGCGCCGGCCTTCGTTGATGATTTCGGCGTTGCGGAGGACGACGGTGGACATGGGCAGGCTCATTCAGACCTAAACCCTGTCCACCGCAAACGGGAAACTTCTAATCAGCCCGAGACCTTCACCATATCCGGGAGGTCGGCTTTCTTGACGCCTTCCGGGTTGATGTTGACGGCGGAGACGCGGAACTGGGCACCTCGCTTGTGATTGAACTTCAGGATGAAATTGGTGACGACCATGTTTTCGGTCGGGTAGAGCTCAGCTTTACGGGCTACCATGGTGGTGACGAGTTCTTCGACCTGCTCGGCGGACGCGCCAGGCAGTTTGGCGAGCGTGGCCTTGGCTTCCTGGATCTTGGTGCCGCCTTCAATCGCGGCGTTCCAGATGAGGATGGCGACATTCATGGCGCCTTTGGCGGCGGTATGGTTTCCTCCAGCCTGCTCGAGGATGGGTTGGGAGAAGTTAATCAGCTTGTCGGCGAAGCTGGGTTCGCGGGGGGTCGTGTCGACCGGCGCCGGCTCGGGGCGGGTGAAGTCGCGCAGGATGTCGCGGGGCTTATTGTTGCCGAAGGCACCGGTGGTCTGACGGCGGGAATGGGGAGAGGCCATTGGAAAAAGGTGTGCCCCCAAGGGAAGCCCGAGCGGTGCCCTCGGCAAGCCCTTTCCCTTTGGGCGTCCCTTGACAGCCCGCCCGGGGTAGGCCAGCCTGCCTCCACCGCCACCTGCCGTGTCCGATTACAGCGAAGTCATCCGCGCCCATCGCCGCGACCATCTCGCGAAGCCGAATTCGCTGCCCACGGGTGTCCATCGTTACTTCGAGAGCACGCTCCTGCCGCTGCCCATCGAGCAGGTCTTTGATTTCTTCTCCAAGGCCGAGAATCTCCAGGCGATCACCCCGCCGGAACTGAGCTTCCGGATCAAGACCCCGTTGCCAATTGCCATGCGCCAAGGTGCGCTGATCGATTATGATCTGAAGATGAGTGGCCTCCCGTTCGGCTGGCGTACGCGTATCACTCACTGGGAGCCGCCCTACGCCTTCGCTGACGAGCAGATCAAGGGTCCTTACGCCGTCTGGTTCCACACGCATACGTTCGCCGATGAAGGCGGCCGGACGCGCATGGACGATGAAGTCCTCTACAAGTTGCCGCTTTGGCCGTTCGGCGAGGTCGCTTATCCGTTCGTGAAGTCCAAGGTTCAGCGTATCTTCCGCTATCGACGCGCGAAGATCCGCGAGATTCTCGGCTGCTAGGCCCTCACTTAGCTTTCTCGGGTGGGGGCGGAGGCGGGCAGACTTCCAGCATCGCACGGGCTTCGAAGGCCGCGAGGTCGGTTCGTCGGCCGGCCCAGCCGATGCCGCGGATGAGCAGGCTCTTCACGTCGGGACGACTGAAATTTATGTAAGTATGGCCAGGGATGAAGACGAACGCTCGTTGGGCACCGGTCTTCTCGTAGGTCCAGATCTGGGTCTGCGCTTCGAAGCCGTCGCCTTGCTTCTTCGGCGTCGGCGCGGTCGCGAGCGGGTGGATATCGTCGCGGAGATCCATGTCGTAGTAGATTTCGTCCTTCATGCCGAAGTCCGCGATGTCCTTTGAGATGCCATGCGTCTTGTCGACGAACTTGAGTTCCATTGGGCCTTCGCGCCACTTGGTGACCTTCTGTCGCCACGAGCCGCCGACGAGGTCCTTATAGAAATCGGCCGAGGTAGCATTACCGGCCACGGCGCCGGCGTGAATCACGACGAAGCTGCCGCCGCGGGCCGCAAATTTCGAGACGCGGATTTTTTCGTCGGGCTTGAAATCGCCGCCAGCTTGACGATGGATGACGAGCACGTCGGTGCGCGCGAGTTCTTCATCCGAAGGGAAGGTCTGTATGCCTTTGTCATCGGCGTCGCCGATGGATACCTTCATGCCAGCGGCATTAAGTAAGGGCCGCCAGTCGCGGGCGAAGGCCGGGTGATCATGGTCGCCCGGGCCATGGCTCTTCGGTCCGCAACGGAGGAAGACGCGGAGCGGGGCAGGGGCATCTGCCGCAAAGGCGGAGACGAAGGCGAGCAGGGGAAGGAGGCAGCGCATGGCATTACCCTAAGGTAGGGTCGGGACCGCGTCACGACATAGTTGCGTTGGTCTTGGGGTAGGGATGCGATTGCCATCGCATCCGTTCGAAGCCGCGACCGAGAGGTAATCGGCCCTTAGCTAGTCCTTTTAAAGCCCAGCGTAGTTTGGCGAACGGACGTGATGGCAATCACGTCCCTACCCAATCCGTCGATTATCCCACCACGCCCGGCAACTGGTCCAACGCCGTAATAAACGCATCCGCCCCAGCCTTGACCTTGGCGCGCACAGCATAGCGGCCGAAACCGATGACCTTGTCGGCGTCGCCTTTGACCTCGAGGTCGCTGGCGCCGTCGCCGACCATGACGACGTGCGTCGCCCGGTGCTCGGCGCGAAGGCGTCGAGCGACGACGTTCTTGCCCTTGGAACGGCAGGTCGGACAGGACTCGTCGAAGCCGGCGTAAGTGCCATCGGCGTGGAAACGAAGAATCACCGCTTCGACGCGGTCGATGCCGAGGTGGGCGGCGAGAGGGAGGATGGCCTGGGTGAAGCCGCCGCTGACGATGGCGATTTTCCAGCCGGCTGCACGGAGTTGATCCAGCGTGGCCTTGGCGGTGGGTTCGACCGTCGCGATATACTGGGCGCCGATTACTTCCAGTTCGGCCTTGGTCGGCTTGATGATGTCGAGGCGCTTGGCGAAGATGGCTTCCATCGGCGTACCGCCGTCCATGGCCGCATTGGTCATGTCCTCGACGGCCTTGAAGGTCTCCGGTCCGCGCAGGCGAGCCAGTTCGTCGATGCCCTCGATGGACGAGAGGGTCGAATCACAGTCGAGAAGAAGGAGCTTCGTGGCCACGAGGGAACTACAAAGGGCACCGCCGAGAGGGTCAAGAGCCTACCCAATGCAGGGTTGCCAGTTTGGCTCCGCCGCTCAGCCTCATCTCTACCATGGCCTGTACCCCTACTGCCTCTGCTTCCGAAGTCTTTTGCCGCGCCGCCAAGTGCAATAGCCTGATGGGTCGGGTGCTCTTCGTTTTCGCAATCTTTTTGACGGTGATTCTTGTTAGTGGTAGCACCGAGTTCATCCGCAACTCCTCCGCGGGTAACGTCGGCAGTGCCGAGCGCATCGTCGGGCACCTGACATCCTTCGTCGCCCAGCTGATCCTTGTCCTCTCCGTTCTTTTCCTCGCCCGTCGTCGTCTCTCCGCTGCCCACCACGCTTCCGTGAAGTCGAACAACCTCAAGGCCCTCGAGCTCCTCGCCGCCACCGCGACCGACGAAGCCGCGAAGAAGGACCTACTCACCCGCGCCGCCGACCTCGTCGCCGGCAAGCCGGGTTGCTGTAAGTAAGCGAAAGCCAGACAAGGTAGGGACAGCACGTGGTGCTGTCCCTACCTCAATCACTTCCTGTCCTTCTTCTCCTGCTCGAGCGAGGCCTTGATGGAATCGTTGAAGGCCTTGGTGCGTTCGGCTTCGGTCAGAGTGGCCGGTGGTCGCTGAGTCAGCCCGTAGTCCCCGCCTTCCCAAAGCAGATTGCGGATCGCGGGGTCGTTGCCACGCGTCCAGCCCTTGGCCGCTTTCATGTCCGGTGTCTTGAGTTCACTCGGGATGCTCGGCGTGATGCCGATCTCGGTGAGGGTGCTCCAGTCGGCAAGGTTCCCCTTGGTGGCACCGATGGGACGGATGTCCGCCAGGTCGACCTCGACCGTCGCCCAGCCGTCCTGAACCTTGAGTTCCTTGACGGCCGCGTATTCGGCCTTCGGGCCGGCAGCGAAAGCGCCCCAATCGTTACTGACGAATTTCACGGCGAGCCAGCTGGCCTCGCGGGCTTTGATCTCGAAGCGTAGCTTGGCTCCATTGGGACCACGCCACTTGGGGTCCTTCACCTTGCGGGTGTAGAGGCTCCAGAGGTCGGGGTGGTCCCAGTTGAGCCGATACCAATCGCCCCAGTCGGCGCTGTCCGCGTTGATGAGTCGTTCTGGCGTATCGGTCGCCTGCGCGCCCGCGGCCTTGAGCTGAGCTGGGGTAACCCAGGCTTCGCGTGAACTGAAGTAATAGGTATCGGAATTCGCCACGCCCGGGGTGGTCGGCAGCTTGCGGTATTCTTCGGGCGTCGCGTATACGACGTTGGCGTAGGCGAAGAGCGGTTGCGACAAATCCATGAGCGGAGCCTCCGCGATCCAGCGTCCGTCGACCTGCTTGGCCTCGAGTCGACGCCAGAAGCGCGTGAGTTCGTGGACATCCTGGCTGACGTAGATCCGGACGGTCTGGCAGGGTTTGGACGCATCCGGAGTCACGACGATCTTCGGGACGCGTCCCGCTTCGATGGCGATAACGGGCGTGGTCGGGATGAGCCCTTTCTTGCCCTTGAGGTACGTCTCGAACCACAGGTGCTGGGTGAGCGTGCTGGCGTGGTCGTGGCGGTGGTTGAAGTGCGGCGACATGCTCAGGCGCAGGAGCGAGTCGGGGACGCCGCGCCAGTTCCACGCCATATTATCCATGTGCGCG